>NZ_JAUBVK010000005.1:335812-424910 GCF_036705795.1 Microcoleus sp. ARI1-B5 | reverse complement strand
TGTAAAGGCCTGTAACGACAGTTAAACTGATGAGGGTCATCAGGAAAGCTGATGAGGGTGACGCTAGGGGGAAAAAAGCCGTGAAGCGCAGCTATCCCTCTTCTGGAATCGCTCGCGTGAATTGATGCTTTTAAAATCAACTCAGATATTGCAGCCATCGCCACACTCCCGCACGCGAGGCCGGTGAGAAGCCCGCCCCACAACAGTTTATTGATTGTGGAACCCTGACGCGAGCCCGTTGCGGACTTTGGTGCAAGATGCGAGATTAAGGCAGTAGGGGCAATCCCCGCCGTGGTAGTCGCGATGTATATATAGTGTTTTGTAGGGGCAATCTGCGCCGTGGTAGCCGCGATCGATCGGGATGCGGCGCTGTGTCTGAGCTTTGAGAATTGCCAAAAGAATATAATAGATGCGGGGCGGGGAATGCAGTCACATTAGCGATCGAGCGCGTTTTAAACAGCTTGTCACGCAAGTCATATATCATAAAAATGCTGTCGCAGTTGGGCGCGTAAGACCAACGCAATCAGGGCAGCGTTCGATCGACAATTGAGCTCGTGCGATCGCAAATCTAGCGCACTGAGCGTTAATTAATAGTTATCAAACCATCAGAGCAAATCCTGTCTAAAGTTGGTTGAAAAAAAATAAAATTGAGTTAATACTTATCAAAATAAACAACTATCAATACTTAATAAAGTAACCACAAGAGAGTTAAACCCATGTCAGAAAATTATGTAGGATTAGATACAGAAGATTACGAGTCCCTCAAAATCGAGGTAGAAACCCTCAAAGCGCGCGTTGCCGAACTAGAGTCTGCCTCGAAACCCGAACCCGCTATAGTTGCCAAACAAAAGGCGCTGTTTGCTGTAGTGACCAAAATTCGGGAGTCGCTAGACTTAGATATTATTTTTCAATCAACCGCTCGGGAAGTTCGCCAACTGCTGAATGCCGATCGAGTGGCAATATTTCAATTTTACCAGGATTCAGGATTTGACGACGGGGAATTTGTGTCAGAAGACGTGCTGCCAGAGTTTGATTCAGCAAAAGCTGTAAAGGTACACGACCACTGCTTTGGCAAACAATATTCACTGCGGTATCAGCAAGGAAGAATTCAGGCAGTAAATGATATCAATCAAGCCGGATTGAGCGATTGCCATATTGCTATTCTTGCCCAGTTTCAGGTAAAAGCAAACTTAATCGTACCTTTAGTCAAAGGCAAGAAACTTTGGGGATTGCTGTGCATTCACCAATGTCGCGCCCCGCGCCAGTGGCAGCAAGATGAAATTGAGTTTGCCAGTCAAATTGCGGTGCATTTAGGAGTAGCAATACAGCAAGCAAAACTTTTAGATGAAGCCCAGAGGCGGTCAACAGCACTCCAGACTACTCTGGAGACTCAATTGCGAAAACGCACTGAAGAGCTGGTTAAGGAAGCAGACCGAGAACGAGCAATAACTCGGATGATTGACAAGATCCGCCAAACCTTAGATATGGAAACAATTTTCCAGACAGCAGCGACTGAAGTGCGCAAACTTTTGAATGTCGATCGCATTGCCATTTATCAATTCCGTGAAGACTATTTCGGCGACTTTATCTTTGAATCAGAATCCGGCGACTGGCCGAAATTGGTAGGCAGCGGTTGGGAAGACCCCTACTTAAACGAACACCGAGGAGGCAGATTCCGGTGTGCGGAAACCTTTATCGCTGATGATATTTACAATGCCGGCCAGAGCGAGTGTCACATAGAAGCTTTAGAATATTTTGGTGTCAAATCCTGTGCGGTAGTTGCGATTTTTAAAGGAGAGAAACTCTGGGGATTGCTCAGTGCCTTTCAACACAGAGGTGCGCGTCACTGGGAAGAAACGGAAGTCAAGTTGCTGAATCAAATTGGCACTCATTTGGGAGTGGCTTTGCAGCAGTCAGAGTACCTAGAACAAATACAGTTTCAAGCTAAACAGCAGGCGAAAGCAGCAGAACAGGAACGGACATTAACTAGAGTAATTGAACGGATTCGCCAGACGCTAAATATTGATAAAATATTTAGTGCTACGACTCAAGAAGTGCGGCAAATCCTAAACTGCGATCGGGTAGGAGTTTACCGTTTTTTTCCAAACTGGAGCGGGGAATTTGTGTCGGAGTCGGTAGAAGAAGGTTGGATACCTTTAGTAACTGACAAAGTTAAAACAGTCTGGCAAGATGATTATTTGCAAAAAACTGAGGGCGGCAGGTATCGCCATCAAGAAATTTTTGTAGTTAATGACATCTACAAAATTGGTCACTCTCCATGTCACGTCCAAATTCTCGAACAAATTCAAGCCAAAGCATATTGTGTAGCGCCTGTTTTTGTGGGGGAAAATCTCTGGGGTTTGCTAGCAGCTTACCAGAACTCGGGCCCCCGTGAGTGGGAAGCGGGAGAAGTCAGGTTGCTGGCTCAGGTTGGCAGTCAATTGGGAGTAGCTATGCACCAAGCAGAATTGCTCGATCGCACTAAAAAGCAGTCCTGGGAATTGCGGACGACTTTGGCAGACTTAAATGCGATCGTTGACAATTTGGCTGACGGGTTATTAGTCACTGACATTGAAGGTAAAATTACCAGGTTTAACCCGGCCCTGCGGGCGATGTTTGAATTGAAAGATGTTGACCTGAAAGGAAAAAAAGTATCCGAAATCTTTCCTAAAAAATTAGCAAAATTGGTCGAGGCGACAGAGCACCGAGAGGGAGAAATTGTGACGCTGGAAGTGGAACTGGGAAATAGCAGGATCGGTCAAGCTTTAGCGACAACTATTCTGAAAGAAGCGGTGAAAGATGAAGCAGATCGCTCTCTAGGTTCGGTGATTTTGATTAGAGATGTTACGGTGGAACGAGAAGTTGACCGGATGAAAACAGATTTTCTGGCTACAGTTTCTCACGAACTGCGGACGCCTTTAACTTCGGTTTTGGGTTTTGCTTCGCTGATTAAAGAAAAGCTAGAAGAAGTGATTGTTCCCGCAGTGCCAGCGGAAGACCGCAAAATTAAAAAAGCCTTGAATAAAGTGGGAGATAATATCAACATTATTGTCTCAGAAGCTGAGCGGTTGACATCTTTAATTAATGATGTTTTGGATATTGCTAAGATGGAAGCCGGGCGCGTTGAATGGCAGTTACAGCCGACAAATCCCGTGCAAATCTTAAAACAGGCGATCGCCGCTACGTCATCTTTATTAGAAAAGAATAATTTAAAGTTGATTAAAGATTTTAGTCCCGGACTGCCGCAGGTATTAGTAGACCGCGATCGCATGGTTCAAGTCGCGATTAATTTAATCTCGAATGCAGTCAAGTTCACAGAATCAGGTTCTGTCACCTGTCGGGCAAGAGTAGAGAGTGACGAGCTGGTTATTAGCATTATTGATACTGGCATAGGTATTGCACCAGAAGACCAAAGTAAAGTTTTTGAAAGATTTAAACAAGTAGGAGATATCCTGACCGAAAAGCCTAAAGGCACTGGCTTGGGGCTGCCAATTTCCAAACAAATTGTTGAACACCACGGCGGTAGAATTTGGCTAGAAAGCGAGTTGGGCAGGGGCAGCACTTTTTGCTTTAGTATACCGCTCGTCAAAAATATTGAGCAGGTGGAAAAATGCAAAAATATCAATGATTTAATCTGGCAACTGAAACAGCAAGTTGTCAGCAGAACTCCGATCGGCGTTAAAGAAAGCCAGCAGATTTTAGTTGTTGACGATGAGCCTAACATCCGGGAAATGCTGAGGCAGTCACTGGAAGAAGAAGGGTACAAAGTGGCCGAGGCAATTAACGGCATAGATGCTATTTCTAAGGCTAAAGCAGTCAAACCAAATCTGATTATTTTAGATGTAATGATGCCTCACATCGACGGTTTTGATGTGGCGGCAGTTCTCAAAAATGACCCGGAAACTCGGGGTATTCCGATTATCATCGTCTCCCTGATTCAAGACAGAGAAAGGGGGGGCCGTTTGGGAGTTGATAGCTATTTTACCAAGCCTATAAATGTAGCGGGACTGTTAAAGGAGATCGGCTTGCTGCTGCGGCAAGGGATGTCAAATAAGACGGTGTTGGTGGTTGTTAGCCATGCTTCAACTCTCAAAACTTTGTCGGATGCGTTGGTTTTTCAGGGATATAATGCGATCGAGGCATCTGATGCTCGACAATGCCTGGAGCGAGTTAGAGCGATCGAGCTGGATTTGATTATTATTGACGAAGCGTTATCTCAAGAGCAAGAATTGGTCAAAAAATTGCGGCTTACTAAGGGCTTGGAAAATGTATCCATAATTGTTTTGGGAGATATTGCAGAGGATAACGGGCACAACAAACAAATTAATGAGGAATTGCTGTGAAAAAAGTTTTAATTGTGGATGACGAACCGAATATTCTGATTTTGATGGAGCAGGCTCTGGAAAAGTTGGAAGATGAGGATGATGTAGAGTTGCTGACGGCGAAAGATGGACTGGAGGCATTGAACATAATTAAAGAAGAAAAGCCAGATTTGGTTTTTCTCGATGTGATGATGCCCAAAATGAGCGGGTTAGAGGTATGCAATACGGTTAAAAATGAACTGGGCATGGAGGATGTTTACATTATTATGTTGACAGCTAAGGGACAAGAGTATGATAAGCAAAGCGGTATGGCTGTGGGGGCAAATCTTTATATGACTAAACCTTTTCGCCCGAAAGAAGTGCTGGTCAAAGCTAGGGAAGTTCTGGGTTTGACTGCACAGATGTAGGGAGAGGTACGCAATCAATTAACAAGAATAGTCTTTGGTTTTTGGTCGTTGGTTCCCCCGCCCAAAAACGGATAGAAGTTTCCGACACTCGTCGCCAGCAGCCCAAAATTTTAGACGCTAGTTCCTGCTTCCAGATTCTCTGTGCTGCAAGTAAATCTAAAATCTAAAATCTCAAATCTCAAATCGACTGGCTGGTTAAAAATTAATGACTAACGATCGCTCACTCATGACTAATAGTAAAGTAAATGGTTCGCATCAATCTCAAAAAATTGATTTCTAAGAAAGATTTGCGGGCGGTAATAGAGGGCGCGCGCGGTGTTTTGGATACTCCGATCGCGATTCGGAATCTTGAAGGAACTATCTTATTTGGCGAAGACTGTCAGAGTTCCTTCAATACGTATCCTATCATCCTAGCCGATGAAGTTATCGGTTACGTAACAGGAACTGAAAAGGCAGCATTTCTTGCCGATATGCTGAGTTATGCTGCCAGCGCCGACTTGGGTGTAAGAACTTTGGCTGTTGATACTTTAGATAAGTACGAAGAAGTTAACTTTTTGTACGATTTCTCTAGCAAAATAGCTACTTGTTTGGGAGTTGCTGAAGTTAGTAAGTTGGTAGTAAATGAAGCTAAAAAATTGATTGAATCTACGAATATTTCAGTCATGCTAATGAATAAAAAAATAGGTAAGCTGGAGATTATTTCTGCCCGCGGAAAAGAGCATAACTGCAAAACAAAAATCGGTCCAAATATAGGGATAGCAGGTCATATTCTTGTTTCTGGAAAAGCTGAAATAGTCAATGATGTCTTGTCCGATCCCAGATATGTTCCGGGAGACAATGAGATGCGTTCTCTGATTTGTGCGCCTCTAACAACGCAGAACGGTACGATCGGCGTGATCAATATTAGTCATAACGAACTTGTCAACTATACGGCACAGGATTTAAAATTATTTACGGCTTTGGCATCGCAAGCGGCGGCGGCGATCGAGAATGCGCTTTTACATGAAAGTAAATTGAAGGAAGAACGGATTAAAAATAATTTGGAAAGATATCTTTCCCCCCAGGTGGTGCGAGCAGTGATTGAAGCTAAAGGAGAGATTTCTCTGAATCCGACTAAGCGAAATATAACGGTTCTTTTTTCTGATATTAGAGATTTTACAACTAAGTGTGAAGAGCTTCCGGCTGAAAAAATAGTGATGTATTTAAACGAGTATTTCACGGAAATGGTAGAGGTAATTTTTAGTCATGAAGGTACTGTGAATAAGTTTGTGGGAGATATGATTGTGGCAATGTTTGGGGCGCCTTCGGAGGTGGCCGATCGCGAAAGGAAGGCGATCGAAACTGCGATCGATATGCAGCGCCGGATTAGGAGAATGTCGCTTCCTTGGATTACGGATAATTTTCTCACAGGTATTGGCATTAGTTCGGGGGAGGTAGTTGTTGGTAATATTGGTTCGCCGCAGCACATGGACTATACTGCGATCGGGGATGAGGTGAATATTGCATCTAGGTTGCAGTCAATGGCTGAGGGAGGACAAATTTTGGTCAGCGACAGTGTTTACAGCGCTACTAAAGATATGTTTGAATTTAGGAAAATTGGTTCTGTGATTGTTAAAGGTAAGAAGAAAGCTGTCGAAACTTTTGAGGTGATTTATCAAAAGTGAAGTTCGGCAACGAGCAATGTACGGGATGTAACGGATGGATGGATGGATGGAAGAAGGAAGAAGGAAGGCTTTAGTTATCGTCGCGAGAAAAGGCTTTAGTTATCGGCGCGAAAGAAGGAAGAAAGAATTTATAGAAACATTCACACGAAGGAAATCATGGGGTTTTGCAGTCTTGTCTGTTTATTTGCTACACTAGAGGTTGCGCTCTGTCAATAAACCTTAGATTTATGCACAGGTTATTAACTGGGAAACTGCGGGTAGACTGTTTAACAATACCGATCGCGAATCTTCCAGCAAATCTATCGGGTACTAAAATTGTACAGCTTACTGATTTTCATTATGACGGGGTGCGGCTGTCGGAATGGTTGCTAGTCGAGGCGATTGCGGCGGCTAACGAAGCCGAACCAGACTTAATTTTTTTAACAGGAGATTTTATTACCTACGATCCGGCGCCTATTTACGGCTTAGTGCAGCGATTGAAAAACTTGCAAAGTCGGGTGGGAATTTACGCGGTTTTGGGGAATCACGACCACTATTTCCCGGGTGCCAAAATTGAGGTGGCTAATGCTTTAAATAACGCAGGTATTCGGGTTTTGTACAATGAAGCTATTTATCCTTTGGGACCTGAGTTGGCTTTAGTTGGATTGGCAGATTTTTGGTCGGGCGATTTTGCACCTGCGCCTGTAATGGCATCAATAAATCCGGCGATTCCTCGGATTGTCTTGTCTCACAATCCTGATACTGCTGAAATCCTGCAACAGTGGCGGATTGATTTGCAGTTTTCGGGACACACTCATGGGGGTCAAATTGTGATTCCCGGTATCGGGCCTTTGTATGCTTGGATCAGAAAAATTGGCTATTTGATTCCTCCAGGAATCAGAAAGTTTATTCCTTTTCTGTCGGCTTGCGATCGGGTAGTTAGTCACTGGGAATGGGCTAGCGGTTTGCATCGGGTTGGGAGTAATTTGCTGTACGTTAATCGCGGTTTGGGTACTTATGCGCCTGGGAGGCTATTTTGTCCGCCGGAGGTGACGGTAATTACTTTGGTTTGTCAAGAAGACGCTCGCGGTTGAAACCGCTTCTTGTCAGACAAAACCCTAGAAAAGCGGGTTGAAGACTGGAAGGTTAAAATTATGTTGTTTTGTTCAGTCCGCGTCGGCGGAAGAAAGTTTATGTAGACGTGGTTTCAACCGCCATTTTTTTGTGCAATTCCTATTATTAACTGGCTTCTGCAAAGCGATAGCCTCTGCCGTAAACTGTGTGAATTAGGACTGATTCGTTAGGGGCTTCTATTTTGCGCCGCAGCAGGCGAATTTGAGCTGCTAATACGTTGCTGCTGGGTTTTTCTGTTTCACTCCACAAATATTGGTGGATTTGTTCGTGTGTTAGTATTTGACCGGGATGGCGCATTAGGTATTCTAATA
This sequence comes from Microcoleus sp. ARI1-B5, assembly GCF_036705795.1. Lineage (NCBI taxonomy): Bacteria > Bacillati > Cyanobacteriota > Cyanophyceae > Oscillatoriales > Microcoleaceae > Microcoleus > Microcoleus sp. ARI1-B5. Next base: position 417,093 of record NZ_JAUBVK010000005.1, on the reverse strand, counting down.
GTTGACATTCTTTTTCTGATAGGTCGATTGTTCGATCGCCCCGATAAGCTATTTGATTGTCGTAGTCTAGCTGTAAGTCTGCGACTTGCAGCCGCCCGACAGCCACTTCGGCGTCAAAAGTAGGAGGGCGCCGCAGCAAGGCGCGGACTCGGGCTAGGAGTTCTCGCAGTTCAAAAGGCTTGACTAGATAGTCGTCTGCGCCTGCGTCGAGTCCTTGTACGCGATCGTCTAGGGTGTCTTTGGCGGTGAGAAATAGGACTGGTGTATTCCGTCCTTGCGATCGCAATTGCTGACAAATTGCCAATCCGGTTTGTCTCGGTAGCATCCAATCCAAAATTAGCAAATCGTAATTTCCCTGCATTGCTAAATTGCTGCCAGTTGCGCCGTCAAATGCCACATCAACGGTATAACCTTCGCGGCTTAAAACTCGACTCAAAGGGTCAGTCAACTCAACTTCATCATCAACTAAAAGAATCCGCATTCTGATTTTAGATTTTAGATTTTAGATTTTAGATTTTAGATTTGAGCATGAATTACGTAAAGCTTGCAGACAAGCAGGTTGTGTAGGGCAAACTCTCCGCGGTTGCCCATCTGTGGTGAGGTTGCGATCGCGACCTGTTTAGGTTAAGCAAACTGATTTTTGCGAGATTTTAAAATGTGGAATACTTTCGGATTCGCTGCAAGCTGCTGCTAGCCATTCCTGCATTGCAGGCAGTGCCAAAAGCGCATCAGCATAAGCTTTTGCTTCTGGATCTAATTTGACTTCGTAGGTGACAAAACGCATGACAACGGGGGCAAACATAGCGTCAGCAATTGTGAATTTTCCGAACAGCATATCGCCGCCTGTTCCGAATTTTTGGCGGCATTCGCGCCAAATGGCAAAGATGCGATCGATCTCTGCTTCGACACCGGGAGTCATTCCTTCTCCCGGATAGCGGTTGCGGCAGTCCATCGGCATATTTTCGCGCAGATTTTGGAAGCCTGCGTGCATTTCGGCGCTGATGGAACGGGCGATCGCCCTAGCTGCTATATCCGCCGGCCACAAATCACTCGCAAAGCGATCGGCAACGTATTCGCAAATTGCTAAAGATTCCCACACTTTCAAGTCGCCGTCGATTAAAACTGGCACCTTTCCCGAGGGAGAATAGCGCCGAATTTCCTCATGGGTTGTCGGGCAGTCTAAGGGGATTCTCACCTCGGCAAATTCCAGTCCAGCTTGTTTCATCGCCAGCCAAGCACGCAGCGACCAAGACGAATAATTTTTGTTGCCGATTACCAGAGTCAATTTTGTCATAATTTCGCTTTCAGCTAGGATTTATTTAGCAGGCAATCATTAACAAAGTCCGATTTAACTAAGTCTCAATACAATATATTATACACAAACACAATTATTAGCAATACCTAAACTTGTTTTGATATTTGAACAATTTGTGCTATTGTGGTTGAGGAAAAAGCTGTTTCCGCTCGGGCAGCGCCGATTCCGAATCCCAAACTCAGCAATTTACAATCGCAAATCAATATGATTACCGTAGCACTTCCCAAAGGCGGACTGTTAGGAGATAGCATTCGGCTGTTTAAATCGGTTGGATTAGACTTCAGTGCTTTTCTCGATTCCTCTAACCGACAACTTCAAATTTATGACACTACCGGAACGGCAAAAGCTTTGCTGGTAAGGACGCACGACGTGCCGGTTTATGTGGAATACGGTCAAGCTGATTTGGGGATTGCTGGTTATGATGTTTTGCGGGAAAAAACTCCGAAAGTTGCCAATTTAATTGATTTAAAATTTGGCAAGTGCCGGCTGTCGGTGGCGGTGAAGGAATCTAGTTCTTATCGGCGCAGTGTGGATTTGCCTCCTCACGGTAGAGTTGCTTCTAAGTTCGTACACTGTGCGAGGGAATATTTTCATAATTTGAATTTGCCGGTGGAAATTGTGCCGCTTTACGGTTCTGTGGAGTTGGGACCGATTACGGGTATGTCGGAGGCGATTGTGGATTTGGTTTCGACTGGCAAAACTTTGCGGGAAAATGGTTTGGTGGAAATTGATGTTTTGTTTCAAAGTTCGGCTTATTTGATCGGTCATCCTTTGAGTTACCGTTTGAATTCTGGCGGGGTTAATGAGTTGATCGGGAAGTTGAGAGAGCAGGTTTTGACGGCGGTTTGATGTGCGCTCAAATTAGAATCATTCCTGGACGCAACTCCCACTCTTATGGAGTTAGTTTTTAAGTACGTTGTTGCGCTTGGGCGCTCTTTCATGAAGCAAAGAGCGCCCAAGCCCCCCCCCCCCCCCAACAACGTACCTTTATTAATGTGACAATTGCGTCCTGGATTGAGAATGTTCTCATAGGTTTTATTTAGCTCATTTCTGAGCTGATATTTGCAGGTATAAGACCTAGTTTTTCCTGGCATTTTTCTATATAAAAACGGGTCACTGTATCAGCGGGGTTTTGTTCGATTAGTTGCTGAAAATATCCCAAGGCGGCGACAAATCTTTGGGATTGCCATCCTTGAATTCCTTTGTCAAATAAAGTCTGGGTAAGCTGTTTTGCCTCAGAGTCGGGACTTGAGGCGGGCCAGATTTCGTATATTTCAATAGCTTGCTGCTTGCCGCGCGGGGTTACTCGATCGATCCAGCGATAATAATAATAATTGTTGCTTGGCGAATGGCTGTCGGCTGCTGTCGCGTGAGAAGCAGAAATCATACTCTCCGGTGTTTCCACTTCCAAGTCGCACTTTAATAATAGACTTTCTTTTGAGTTTGAGTTCGGACTTATGCTATTTAGAAATTCTCTCGCATGAACGATCGCATTTTCGCTAACAATTATTTGGCAGCCGTATATTTTAGTCAAATTTTCCAACCGAGAAGCTGTATTTACTACATCGCCAATCACTGTAGAGTCCATCCGGCGATCGGAACCCAAGGTGCCGATCATGCCGATACCCGTGTTAATTCCCGTACCGATATTGACAGGAGATTCTAAATTGTATTTGTGTCGCTCGGCATTAAATTCCTGCAAACTTTCTTGCATTGCTACTGCGGCTTCGATCGCATCCATAGCGTGAGAATTTGGCCGATCAAATACTGCCATGATGGCATCGCCTAGGTATTTGTCAATAAACCCGCCGTGGGATGTGATGCAATGGTTCATTTTCGTAAAAAAAGCGTTCAACCATTCAAAGGTTTCGCGTGCTTCTTGAGATTCGGCGATCGCAGTAAACCCGCGAATGTCGCAAAATAAAATAGTCAGCTCTTCTTCTGTGACATTGCCCAACTGAATTGATTCTATTCCTTGCGGCGCAATTCGTTCGAGAAGCTGCTCCGGCACAAATAGCTGAAATTTTTCGGAAAGATATTCGTTGGCCTCCCAAGCTGCGGCAATTTGACGTTTGCTTTGCTCTCTGACTTGCTGGTTGAATTGGGAAGATACAGCTTGCGATCGCATTTGACTCAACTGCAAAACATTTTCAACTTTCGCCAGCAGCAAGCGACTGTTAAAAGGCTTTGTTAAATAATCATCGGCCATCATTTCTAACCCTCGGAGGCGAGAGGTGTCGTCATCGAGGGCAGTCAAAAAAATTACCGGTACAGTTTGCAATGCCGTATCCTTCCGCAGTCGATCGCACACATCAAAACCGTCCATCTCCGGCATCATGATATCCAGTAAAATGAGATCGGGTCGAGATGCGCGGGCGAGGGAGAGCGCTTCATCGCCAGATAGCGCTGATACTGTGGCGTATCCTTTCATTTGCAATAACTCTTCCAGTAAAATTAGATTAGCTGGCTCGTCATCAACCAACATGATGCAGGGCGACTTGTTTGACATGGAATATGATAGGTAAAGTTTGGTCACCGATCGGCAAAAACAAAGGATTGAGGTATTTAGCTAGGATTGACGCACGATCGCCTAGAAATCGGATTTTTTTCCGAAAATACTGCATCCAGACTTTTAATCCGGGTAAAAAACCCGCTTTCTTTAGTCTAATAGCGTCCAGAACTGATTGTGTTGTATTGTTTAGCCTTTCCCCTCGTTCCTGAAAAGAGATGTCCCCGATCGATCGCCGAAATAGTTGAGTTAGGTTAATATAAGTTGATTTTACATTCAATCTAAAATTTCTCTAATATTGAGTTTAGCGTTTCGCATCATAAAATGTAATAAATTACACCTCTGTGGCAGTGAACCCAGGATTAGTGGCAGTTGGAAAAGTAGGACAGCAGTGGCAAATACAATAGTGCGATCGAAGAGGGCCTCACGTGGGGCTGTTTTCTTTTTCCCTAATAGTCCTAGACGCACGGGTGGCCAGAAACCGGGTTGATGGACGAAAATCCTCTGCTACAGTCCGCAGTAAGGGTAAAAAACCCGGTTTCTTTGTCGGGAGTGCGTAAGTTCTGCCTAAAAAACCGATTCCTACGATCGGTTATCGGCGCTGAGGTGTCAAATCAGTGCGATCGGGCAAAGCAAACACAACTTTCACTCGAATATCGGGGACTTGCTGGCGGCATAACAGAAGATGTCCGTCAGCGTCCGATCGATTGCGGTATCGCCCGACAATTGCCCATTGCAAATTGGGCAGCAAACGGGCAACCGCCCAAGGCTTGAGGCACTCTTTGTAAGTCATAATGGTTTTGTCTCCATTGCATAAGGGAGCCAGAGCCAGCGCCTCTACCTACCAAGTGTCCGCGCTGGCTTTTGACTGTTTTGTTGCAGAAAAAGTTGTGGCTTTTCGCTGAACAAATTAATCGTATTTAACTCTATAAATATCTGTCAAGATCGTTAGTGCTATAACGCTAGCGTGTAATCGCTAACGCTTAATTGCTAGGATTATAGCTTTCATATAAAAATGCTAATAAATTGATTAATATGTACAGAGTGAAAGTCAGAGTTAAAGAGTTTTGCCAGCAGCGAAACTGGAGCCTCAACGAATTGGCCCTGCGTTCTGGTGCTACATACACTACTGTTCGCCGTTATGCAATGCAGCCAATGGCAAAGATAGACATAGATTCAGTTAGTCGCATTAAGGAAACGTTTGGCTGTTCTTGGGATGAGTTGTTGGAATTGCTTGGGGATGATTCTTTTGATGAGTGAGTGCGATCGCTTTGCAACTATCCAAGCAGCGGCCAAGCTGCGATCGCCCCCACCCTCATCAAATCAATCCACTTGGATGCGATCGCCCTCCAGCACATTACAGAGTGCGATCGCTTAATTGAACAGAAACAACCCCGGATCGACGTGAAAAAACCTCCCCAAAGCCTCAGCTTGTTTCTTGCTGATTTCTAGCCGATCGTTAATTACCTCAACTACCGCCTCACTCGAACCCATAATTTCTAATAAATCCTCTGCTTCTAGACTTCGAGCATCCATCAAATGCAGCAGCCTTGACTTTGGCGTTGATGTATTAAGTTGATAGTGCCGCTCTTCAAAATCCTCAATCAGTTTTACTAGCAGTTCTAACAGCGCATCTTCTTCTGGAGTCAGATTTGGACGAGAGAGTAATTCTTCAACAATCTCCAAAAAAATCTCGTTTTCCTCTTCTGTTTTGATAATTCGAGGCTGATATTGAGAGAGCAAGCTGCTGTAAATTTTTAGGTCAAAAGTAATAGTCATTTTTCCAGGTTTCCTTGTCATACTCGGCGTGAGTGAAAACGTATTTTATATAAATAATTTGCTTCTCATAGTTAATACTCACGATTCAGCGATATTTATTTCCTTTGATATTAAAAACTGTAAAATTTCTAACTGCTTCAGCTTTGAGATAAACAGCTTGAACTTCAACAAGATTAGTCCAGGCTGCTTTACTGGCAATTTTATACCAGTCATCGAGGGCTTCGCAGGAATCAGCGTGACTTTGGCAGTAGTCTCTTAATTTTTTACGACTGATAACGTGCATTTAGCTATCATTCTGATATTTTCTAGATGTCTGAATCCATGTCATCATCTATTATATAGTAGATAGCGCGTCTAAATCATTTCAAGCAAAATTTTATTGGCACTTTGATGGACAAGCTTTTCTCATCGCGCGCAAGCTAACAGTTACTTTTAGAAGCTTTGTATAAATGCTGTTTAAGTGAGAAAAGAACGGACTGTAGCGATCGCCAAATTCAGATCCAGCGGCTTGCTCAAATAAGCCGAAGCCCCCGCTTCCAAACATCGATCGCAGTCACCAGCCATCGCCATCGCCGTCACCGCAATCATCGGTACCGACTCCCAGACAGGATTTGCTTTAACTCGGCGCATCAACTCAAAGCCGTCAACATCCGGCAACTGAATGTCCATCAAAATCAAATCCGGCAGCAACTCGGGCGCAGTAGAGGCGGCAAGAATGCGATCGAGCATCGACGAACCATCCGCCAGAATCTCTACCCCGTAGCCCTCCAATTCCATCACCTCAGAAATTAACATTTGATTAAAAGGCTGGTCTTCGACAACCAAAATCCGCTTGCTGCCAAGCGGTAGAGCGATCGCAGAAGCAGGAACTAACTTGGAATCCAAGGCACAATTGGCAAAGGTTCCCAACTCTTGACGCATCTCGGTCAAAGGCAGCCAAACGCGGAAAAGACTGCCCCGATCGCAAACAGATTGAAAAGAAACAGTCCCCCCGTGCAATTCCGCCAGACGCTTAGTCAAAGCCAAGCCCAAACCAGTACCTTCGTGGCGCCTAGTCAGGGAAGAATCCACCTGTTGAAAAGGTCGAAATAACAAGTGCCAGCGGTCTTGAGGAATGCCGATACCGGAGTCTTTCACCTCCAAACAAAAATAAGGAGTGCTGGCATTTACAGGAGAACAATCGGGGCGATAGTCGCCGTTCATTTCGCTGCCGTAGGCCAGACGCCCGCTGAGTTTAACTTGTCCCCGCTCTGGGGTAAATTTGATGGCGTTGGAAAGTAAATTAATTACAATTTGTCGCACTCGCCGTTCGTCGAGCAAAACTTTAGTAATGCGGTAGTCGAGTTCTAAAGACAAAGCTATCCGCTTTTTATCTGCCCGCGGCTGAATCATTTTCAGACAGTCTGTCGCGAGTTCGTGAACGCGCACCGGCAGTAAATTGAGTTCTACTTTCCCCGCTTCAATTTTAGAAAGGTCGAGAATATCGTTGATTAGCTGCAACAAGTGCTGGCCGCTTTTTTCGATCAGTTCTACATAGTTCACTTGCCGATCGCTCAACTGTCCGGCTGTTTGCCGCAGCAGCAAGTCAGAAAAGCCGAGAATGCTGTTGAGCGGCGTCCGCAATTCGTGGGACATCGAGGCTAAAAACTCGGATTTCAACTGAGAAGAATACTCTAATTGTTCGTTAACTTGGCGGAGGTTCTCTTGTGTTTGAGCCCGCTCGATCGCCGCCCCCAGAGTCCGGCAAGCAGCCGTCAGAACTTCCTGATGCAGGGAGGCTTGCAGTTTTTGAACGTTGCGCGACTCCAGCGTCAGCACTCCGATGATTTGGCCGTCGGTAGCTGCGATCGGAAAAATGCCCAGTTGTCCGATTCCCCGATGCCGAAATTCCGGCACAGCATTGGGATGTTGGGCATAATCATCGACAAACAAAGGTTTACCTGTTTCCACCACTTCCCACAGCAAACCGGTGCCGTAGGGAATGCCTTTGTCGAGCAATTCTTGCATTCCGGCGGCCACGGGTTCCCCATAACTCGCCAGAAATTGACTCGAAACTTGGTTGGAAATCGCCGCCGCTTGCCGGTCTTTTCCCTTACCGCTAATCACTTTCACGTCTCCGAAAGCAGCATTCGTCGCTTCTACCAGATAGCTGAGGGCAAATTGACCTATTTCTTGCAAACTGTGAGAGTTTTGCAATCGTTCGGTTAAACCTAAAAGAAAGCTCAGCCGCCTGACTTCTGCGTTCAAGCTAGCTTGGGAGTTTTGGTATACCGTCACGTCTCGAAAGGTAAACAGCCGCCCGCCGCTGTTGGTAATTGTAGCGAAGACTTCCAAACAAACGGCATTGGATTGCTCGAAATAAAATGATAAACTTTCATCCTGAGATTTTTGCAGTGCTTGCTGAAACTGTGCCCACTGCTGAAGCGACAAGTAACCGCGATCGACAATTTCCGCAAACAGCGAGTCGCACTTGGGCTTGGTTGCCAGCCATTCTGGGGACAGTCCCCAAGTCCCGGCCAATTTTTTGTTAAACAAAACTAAGCAGTCTGACGAGTCGAACAGAGCGATCGCATTGTCTACTTGGTTGAGTATCAGTTCTTGGTCTGCCCTCAACTGCTGCAAGTCTATCTCCATTTTTTCTGTGTCTGTAGCTCTTAGTTTCGTTGTCATAACTTTCGACGGATATGGCAAGAGTTATTTTATAACCCCTTAGTTAATTTGACATATTTTTAGGTTTTTTGGTAGTGAGGGCGATCGATCTGCCTTGTGATCTGAGACACTTGCTGGTTGCGGAGGGTGAGGGGAGTGGTTTTTGGACTTGCATCGGCTAGAATACTAGATCGAGCAGTTTTCAATCCTCTTAAATACCGTAGGGACACGTCAATGCCGCGTCCTCTGTGCGATATCTTCACCCAACCTAAAACCGTTAGGATGAGGCAATAAGGAGGGAAAGCGTCATGACAGAAAGAGAATTTTTTAATAATAATTCTGTCGAAGCTGATGGCATCCGGTTTGAAATATTTGTGTCAAAAAGGGTAGTGGTTGTACCCATGCCATCAAAACCCAAATCTAATCATGATACATCGGTCAAGTTATATGTTCGCATTACCAACAACAGGTCAAACTCGTATTGTTTTAGCTTCCATCATAACTTTGTCCCAGAAATTATAGCAGCAGACGGTCAAAATATTAATGCTGGATATCAAGCGGACGGCATTGGATATCCTCACGTATTTGATTTTCACTTGATTAAGCCGGGGAAGTCTGTCAGGGTATTTCCGAATGCCCGTATTGGTGGGTATAGAAAACATCACAATAAAAAAACGCGAGGAAAATTTACTATTATCTCTGCCTTTTACGAGTCGTGACTTTTGGGAATTTCCACTAATAAATGTAGGAGATTATTCGCTCCGGTTCAAGTATGAAGTCACTAATAAATAAGTACAATAATATCATTATTTAATAAAGGAGGAATGGTCAAAGTTATACAACGACGCTCGACCAAACTATTGCAGCGATGAAGAAATCCTATACTATCATTATTTGATGGAGGAGGAATGCTTCAATGCGATATGGACGGGGCAAGTATTTACCCCTTCTGTAGATTTTTGCGTAGTGGATACAGTTAGTTAAATTGCATTTGACTAAGTATTTGCAGTTGATAATATCCGTGTTGCGACTGCATCATGCAAAAAGTGATCTCGACCTTTTGAGTAAATTGTCCAAACGTGCGATCGACCTTTCCAACTTGCATCACACAACGCCCCCGCGATCGACCTTGAGACTTGCATCATACAACGCCCCCGCGATCGGCCTTTTGAGTTGCATTATGTAATGCCGTGCGATCGACCTTTTGAGTTGCATTATGTAATGCCGTGCGATCGACCTTTTGAGTAAATTGTGCAAACGTGCGATCGACCTTTCGGCTTGCATCACACATTCAAGTAAAATCACTTACCCGAAAACACTTAGACTCACTTGAGCAAGGTTCGAGACTAAATTGTATTTTGTGCCGCTGTCGAATCACAAATTTTATAGTCAACCGCATACCATGTATAATAGTAAGCAACAATCACTTTTGAAAATCCCGTGAAGTTAACTGACACTCTTGTAAAAATTCTGTCAACTTAACTTCGCTCTACCTATATAAAAATACCCTGTTGAGCATTAATTTGGGATTCAAGGTGAACGGTAAACCTCAAAAACTTCAGTAAAAACTCTCTAGCTTTACTCTCATAATTGTGATAGCGTGTTTGTAATCGAAATTCCTTCGGGCCGTTAAGTCGTGTAAAAACCCAAGTTACAAAACTTAATGATTTGGTCTATTTTTTTCATCGAGCTTTTAACTAGATACATTTGTGGCATCGCTATCAATCTCTTCGTTGATTATCAGGGACATCAGGAGAACTTATGAACTACTGGGGACAACCTTACGGTGAAAAACATTACTGCGAAAGACCTAATTGCCAACAACCATCAAAGCTAGCGAGCAATCAGTTTTGTAGCAGTTGCCATCAGACAATTGGCCCAATTCCCACCTGCGTGCTGAAGTCGGAGTTTGTGGCAGCGACGAAACAGGAAATTGCCTCTCAACATCACATACCAGACCGTTTCCAACCGCAATTATCCTACGGTTATCCATCGGGCAGACTGCGGGATACACCAGAAAATCATTGGTCAAATTCTTCGTCACATTGGCCGAGTTCTGCGTCGGCTCGAAATGATTGTCAGCCTGTTTTAGGATATTACCGATACACTTTAGTTAAGCAGCCCCGACATTCGAGTGTCCGTGGCGGTAAATTATTTGGGCTGATGATAATTGGTGCGGCGGTGTGGTTCTGATTTGTTCGCTGATTGTCCAGTAATTGAGAGGGCGAGCGATGAGGTATTTTCTCCGGTTTTTATTGGCTTTAGTAATGGCGGCGCTCCTGGTAGTAACCTATGGAAGTATACAAGCTGTTGGCAATGAAAATTCACAAGTTGAAAAGGTAACAAACATGGCATCTAGAAAATCTAAGCGGAGCAATAACGTTAAACAAGATGGCCTCCAACTGAAAATGGAATGGCCAAAAATTGTGGCAATATCTATCCCCGAAAACAAGCCCGGTGTCACTGCTGAATTTAGCTTTACTGTCAGCCTTACTAATAATACACCAGCCCCTATTCCCTTGGCTATAGATTATGATGCTTTAATCCCAGAAATATTCGGGGCAGATGGTCAAGCACTGCACCGAAGAGAACCGATAAATAGGCAAGTTGGGAACGGAGAATATCATGGCTCGTTAGTTGGGGTCAGACAGCAGATATCCACCTCTATGGAGGGAATACTGTGTTGGCAAAATAATTTACTTCAACTGATATTACATCGCCCCACCTACGATGAAAGCCCTATTGATCTCGATAAATCTTGGTCTTTTGATACTCTTGGGTCTGGGGAATATCAGGTTCGATTCACTTATGAAACTCCGACGGGGACAATAGTATACACAAATCCATTCACTGTTTTTAACATTAAAGAAATACTAGAGAGAAAAGAAGTGCCGCTAGAGAGAATAGAAGTAGCTGGGACAGGTCAGTTGGTAACTCCCTTAGCTAATTTTCGCCTACTTCAACCTGTTGGGTTGAATAACAGTGCAGTGGAAGTAGATAGTATTCGTTTTGAAACTTTCATACCAGAGCCCTTGTTAACCCTGCCAAATAAGAGTGACAATTCATACCAATCTGTACAGATTGGTATGCGGATTACCAACAACACGCCAACCCCATTTTACTTCAGCTTTTATGGCACTTTTACCCCAGAACTTGTAATGCCAGATGGTGAGGTGAAGTGGAGTGATTATACTACCGACTGGATGAGAGGGCCTGAAGAATCTGATTTTCTGTTAGTCACACCTGGAAAGAGTGTGACATTCTTTCCAGATATCGGCCTCTTCTGGACTAATCATAGCCAATTTTCGCTTGGTATCTCTAGCGGATATGGTGGCCATTGCTCTTTTGACGGACTCAAGCCAGGTATATATCACTTCCGCTTCCTGTATGGAAATACGAGTGATACCATACCGAAGAAAAATCTTGCTGGGGAGTCGATTGAAAGTCGGCCAATAGAAAAAGTTTGGACTGGGCGGGTGGATACTCCCTTTGTTGAATTCCGCTTAATCGAGCTTTGAATGGCACATCACTATCAACTACAATGAAACTTTTTTACCGACTGCTGTTAACTTTAGTCTTGTGTGGTGTCATTGGCCTAGGTCATGTATCTAAAGAGTTGACAGCACTGGAAAATAAGGCAACTGACAAAGTAGCTAATTTGGAAATAGATAAGGTAACAAACATGGCATCTCAAAAAGCGAATAACAGCAATCAAGTTAAACAAGATGGTCTCCACCTGGAAATCACAGGACCAGAAATTGTGGCACTATCTATCCCCGAAAATAAGCCCGGTGCCACTGCTCCATTGAGCTTTACTGTCAGCGTTACCAATAATACACAAGCCCCTATTCCCTTCATAGATGATGATGCTTTAATCCCAGAAATATTCGGGCCCTCTGGTCAAGCACTGCGCCGAAGAGAACCGATAAATAGGCAGGCTGCGAGCGGGGAATATCATCGCTCGTCATTTGGAGTCGGAAAGCAGACATCTAAATCTATGGAGGGAAGACTGTCTTGGCAAAATAATGTGCTTCAACTGATGTTACATAACCAAATTTACGATGAAAGACCTATTGACCTCGATAAATCGTGGTTTTTTGATACTCTGGGGCCTGGAGAATATCAGATTCGATTTACTTATGAAACTCCGATTGGGACCATATTATACCCAGAGCCAGTCACTTTTATTCAGACTAGACCAGAAATTGGAATAGAAGTAACTGGAACAAGTCATTTGGTAAATCCCTTAGCCAATTTTCGCCTAATTCAACCTGTTGGATTGAATAACAGTGCAGTGGAAGTAGATGGTATTCGTTTTGAAACCTTCATACCGGAGCCCTTGTTAACCGTGCCAAATCAGAGGCGCAATACCAGAAATTCTGTACAGATTGGTATGCGGATTACCAACAACACGCCAACCCCATTTTACTTCAGCTTTTATGCAACTTTTACCCCAGACCTTGTAATGCCAGATGGTCAGGTACGGCGGGGAGACTATGGCATTAGCGACTGGATGAGAGGGCCTGAAGAATCTGATTTTCTGTTAGTGAAACCGGGAAAAAGTCTGACATTCTTTCCAGGTATCGACCTCTCCTGGAGAAAGCCAGACAAATTTTCCCTTCTTGTCCATAGCGGATATGGTGGCTTGTGCCATTTTGACTCACTCAAGCCAGGTATATATCACCTCCGGTTCCGGTATGAAAATACGAGTGATACCATACTGAAGACAAATCTTGCTGGGGAGTCGATTGAAATTCAGCCTATAGAAAAAGTTTGGACGGGGCGGGTGGATACTCCCTTTGTTGAATTCCGCTTAATCGAGCTTTGAGATGAATTAGGATCGAAAATAAGGAGGACAAACATCATGACTGTTGGAGAATCAAGTAAAAACAAGGCTGTTGAAGTTGATGGTATCCAGTTTGAAACATTAGTCCCAGAGCGAGAACTAAAAATTCCAAATCTAGAGAGTAAAACAAAGGTACAGTTGGGAATTCGCATTACTAACAATTCCCCAATATCCTATAGGTTTATGTTTTTCTGCTTGTCGCCCGAAATCAAGCGAGAGAATGGGGAATTAATACAACGAAGTTATGCTAGAAATGCAACTAAAGTACCGACAGCATCAGATTTTTTGTTGGTTCATCCCAAAGAAAGTTTGACATTTTTTATAAATTGTCAGCTCTGTTGGCGTGACTTTCAGCTTAGACTTAGAGGTTATGACGGTACTGGTGGAGTTTGGAGTTTGTACAATCTGAAACCAGGTGTATATAGTGTTAGGTTTAGTTATGAAAACCGCTCGAAAACAGGAAAAATTGATGGAGGGATGACACCCTGGCAATTCTTAGAACCTATGTGGACGGGTGCGGTTGCTACGCCCTATGAAGAATTTCGTATAGTGCACCCATGATGTGAAGTTGAGTCCTGGTGACTATCCGTAGATGATTTCAAAAAAAGCTAATCTCTTTTTAGCTATTAACTTATGAGGAGCAAAAAAATGGTATCGCAACAGTATCCTTTAGCTTTGTTCACAACAACAGTTTTAATCACACTCACAGCTCAGCCGGGAGTTGCCTTTACTATTAAGTTAACAAATCCAGACTACTATGTCCCCTACACTGTGGGAGATGCGGAGGGTGCGGCTTGGATCGTTCCACCTACTGTTATTAAACCAGGTGGAACTAATGAGTTTAAAAGCTTGCTAAGCAACTTTTCTAGAAGATATCCAGGAAAATGGATTTTTGAGACAGGACAAGAATTAGAGGGAAGTTTTAACATTAAAGATTATTACGCCTGCGGCCCTCAAACTGACTGCGGAGTATCCTCTGCAAAAGGAGGAGTTGGGTCTAATATTTATTTACAGTTCGATCCCAAAGGTAATGACCCAAAAATTAACAGTGCAAATCCCGTAAAACTCAAGTGGATTCAACGGGTGAAGAGTAACCACAGTCTCACAACTTACATACATAATGACATAGAAAATATTCTTGACATCAATCGAGGACAAACAAACCCGTACTATTCCGGTTATGAAGGAAGTATATCTACATACAAGTATTTTGGAGATTCACCATATAGAGAAGATGCCTTGAACAATCATACCTGGAATGCTGAACTCTACTTGGTTGAAGAGGTTTTTATTCCACAAACCAAAACCAAGAAAGTCATAATTTACAATGGAATCAGATGGGGTTGGAGAAATCAAATATTTCGCCGGAAACAACCAGTTCCCGTCCCCGCTCCCGTTCCAGTGCCTGCTCCAACTCCAGTTCCAGTTCCCCAGGAAATTTGCCCACCACCACCAGGTTTCTTTAATAACAGCGGTAGCGTGATTATCGCCAGCAGTAGCAGCGGTGGTGGAGGGATAGGTTGTGTCACACCATCGCCGTCACCATCACCAACACCAAGACCATCGCCTACTCCCATCCCCAGCCCTCGTCCAGCACCGAGTCCGCGTCCAGCACCGAGTCCGCGTCCAGCACCGAGTCCGCGTCCAGCACCCAGCCCTCGTCCAGCACCCAGCCCTCGTCCAGCACCCAGCCCTCGTCCAGCACCCAGCCCTAGTGGTGGCGGTCGTCCGATTCGGGCAGTTCCCGCTTCTTCTCTCAGAAGCGCTAAAGCCCTTACCTTACCCCAGACGCCACTTTTTGACAGTGCTGACAAAGGTAACAATAACTATGCCACCGATTACGTGGACGTAGCAAGCGTCAGCCGCGACTTACTTGTCAGTCCTGAACTATCATCAACTGCTAACAACTCTGAAGATGTAAACGTAGCTAGCGTCAGTGGCGAACTGCTAGAAAATCCCGAACTATCATCAACTCCTAGCAGCGAAAAGAAAGTGGATTTAACTGACATCAGCAGCAATCTACTCCTAGATTCAGAACTATCATCAACAGACAGTAACGAAAACCAAGTTGATTTAGCAAACATCAGCGGCGACTTACTGGAAGACCCAGAATTATCATCAACCGACAGTAACGAAAATGAACTTGATTTAGCAGATATCAGCGGCGACTTACTTGAAGACCCAGAATTATCATCAACCGACAGTAACGAAAATGAACTTGATTTAGCAGGCATCAGCGGCGACTTACTGGAAGACCCAGAATTATCCTCAGAGGATAACAACTCCGTAGCCTCTAAAACTACAAACCCTGACGATGATGCCCTTCCAGCCGAAGCCGTTCCCGAACCCACTACCGGATTAGGCGCTTTCTTAGGACTCGGTGGATTAGGTCTACTCAAAAAGCTCAAAAACAGGAAAACCAAAGAGTAATGAAAACCCTTTACACCACCCTGTATGCCCTCAGCATCATCCTCATCAACCCCTGGGGAACTACGCGGGGCTTCATCTGGACATCGCCCAAAGTATTGATTGTTTGGCTAATAATTTCCCTCAATATCGCCCTTTTATTATGCCAAAAAACATCCCTCGCGATTCCCCAAAGCTGGAAAAATAGCTTCATACTTTGGACGATATTTCTCTCAATCGGAGCCATCTCTACCCTGCACAGTCCCTTCCCCTTAACCTCTTTTCTCGGTCAAGACCAAATGGGTGACGGTTGGCTGTACTGGCTGTTAATCGCGGCCTTTACTCTCAGCAATAGCTTGCTCTTAATCGCACGCCCGCAACTCATTAATTCCCAATTCCAAGGATTGCTAATTGGCGCAATCATCCTTTCTCTGAGTATCTTTCCCCAAATCATCGACTGGCGGATTGACTACACCGCTACAATGGGCAGACTTATCCGAGAGGATGTTCTCGCTAGCAGCATTTTTCAAGGACAACAACCAATAGGATTGTACTCCCACCGCGGCCACGCAGCTATAGTTTTAGCATTGACGGCAATTACTGCTCTTGTCGGTTGGTTTTGGAGATTTACGAATACTAAATTAACTGCAATTACTTTGATTTTAGCTGTTCCTGCACTGCTGCTCACATCTACCCGCAGTGCTATTGTAGCTTTGATTGTTGCCTGTGCTTATTTGCTCGATCGCCCTTATTACAAAATTCTCACCGGCACAGCCCTGATGGGCGCCCTCGCTGTGGGCATCATGACCCTTAACAGACCCCTCAACTGGCAAAAACCGACCATAGAACAAGTCATGTCCAGCCGATCGCCCATGTGGGAACTCGCAGCCAGAGGAATCAAAAAACGCCCGTTATTTGGATGGGGATTTGACGGCTTAGGGATTGCCTATCCATATATCAGAAATCCTCAAGTAACTCCGAGAGTTGTCAACTTGAACGAGTTTACCTACGACTATATTAACATAAAAGGTGAAATTAGCACCCGAGAAATTCCTACTTATAAAGCTCACAATTGGATTCTAGATACAACCGTATCAGTTGGTATTTTGGGGCTAATTGCTGGCCTTGCACTTTGGGGATATTATTTATCTTTAGCGCTGCAATCCTCTCTTCGCGGGATTGCAGCAGTTGCTATGGCTTATCTGGTTTTTGCTGTGACTTGGTTCGATTGCGCTCAATACGCACATATTGCATGGTGGACGCTCAGTTTCGCCGCTGTTAGATATCCTTGTTCTCAGGAGTACGAGAAGAGAAGATTAATTTCACATCAAGTTCAGCTTTCTTTATTTTGGGGTTTATTTATTGTCTTGTTAAGCGCGAGTTTTTATTTGACTAATGTAAAGAATATTAACAACTTTATTGTCAAATCAAAATTCTTCCTATTTACCGGAGAAATGTTAAGCTGTGGAAGTCGCAGCGGCGGGCCAACGGATAATCCGATAGATTCTCGATACGGAAAACAATCTTATCCTTGGACAGCGGAAATTAAATGGAGTTGTGCATACAATATCGCAGACTTTCAAGGCGATACTCTGATTGACAGGTTTAACTTTGCCAGAGATATTGCTGCTGCTAACGGTGGCGGAGTTGTCTATTTTCCAGCGGGGACTTATGAGTTTCCCGACAGTATCTATTTGAAATCGGGAGTAGTCATCCGAGGGGAAATTCCCGCAATGACTGATGCTAAACAAAGTGTGTACAATCCTCCGACAAAATTTGTGTTTCCTAAATACGAACCGCAACTTTCAGGGATGGGAACTCCGAACAGCACGGCTTTTAAAAGAATCTTTACTGAAAATCCTAATACTGATAGCAATATCGGTGTTGTCAATCTAGATATTAACCGATCGCCAATTTACTTGCTCAGCAACCTCGACTACAGTAAAAATCGAAATATTGTGGTTTACGGCCTCCGCAGCAATAACGTTGCCGAACCCAGTTCCTCAGTCCCTCACCTGAATTTTCAAGCAGCGTGGCAGCGATATGCCAATCCTTATGTGGCTAATATTAAAATCAATGCTTTGGCTAATGTTTTAATTGCCAACAATCGGCTTAACGACACTATAACAGATAATTACCAGCAACCTGAATATCAAGTAAAATCTGGCGAGACAGGTGCGATCGCACAATATGATGTTAGATTCGACTACAGCAACCATTTCGGTATCTTAGTCAACCGTTCCAAGGCTGGCAAATCTGAAGAAAATTTTGTGCCGGCGGCGGAACCAAGTGCTGAACCCGGTCTGTTTCGCAAAGGTATTGCGATTCGAGATAATTGGGTTTATCATACCATGAGGGCGGGCATCCGAGCGTCGGGAAATGGCTTGGTTGTTAAAAATAATGTGATTAGAGATGATGCCCGCAAGCGGTGGTGGACGGACGATACAGGCGCGGGTGTCGCTGGGGAAAATACGAGTTTTAACAGTCGGGCGATCGAATGGGCCGGCTGGAATGTTTTAATACAAGATAATGACTTTCAAGTGTACCGACATCAACTGAAAGATTCCGAGTTTCTCAGCAATGACGGAGGGGGAATTGTGATTCATGCTTGCTGCGGCGGAACTTCGGTTCGGCAAGCGGAGATTGTCGGTAATGCTGGCAATTCTTACATCGGTATTGCTCAACTGCCTCGGATTCGAGATGTGAGGATTTTTGGGAATAAGTTATTGTCCAATGTTAAGGGTGATTGGCCTTTGATTTATGTGAATGCCGATAGCAAGCAAAAAAATTATGAAATGCAGAATGTGATTGTAGAAAATAATACGGTTAAGGGGAGCGTCCTGGCAGTCGCGAGTCAGGGAGGAAGTGGAAATGCGATTAGAAATAACAGCGGTTTAAATGTTGGTTCGATTAAATCTTCTTGTCACGTTACTGTGACAAAAAATCAAGGCTTTGTGAGGTTTCCTTGCTGGCGGCGGAGTCAGGGGAAGGCGGAAAGAAAGCTGGTAAAATAGGGTAAGGTGCGCAGTGCACACCCTACAAATGTGAGTTGGGGTGTTAGTTTTGTTAGTGTTTTTTAGGCTTTTGAGGAAAAGGAATTCCCAAACTTTCGTGAAAAAGAAGCTGAGTTTTATAAGTCAAGCGGCGGTTGACTTGTTTGATGATTTTTTCCAAAAGCGCATCGCCGGTTTTTTCAATGAGAGGTTGAGACATCGATCGAATAAACTTGGGAAAGCAAACCCCCACAGCTAAATCCAGATTCCACGCAGTAATGGTAATCGCAGGCGGTAGCCGATCGCGTTCCGACGCAGGCCAATCGGCGGCAAACTCGTCAGACGGTATCTCCACTAGCTTCATTGCCGATCGAAAATCCACTTCATATCCGGGCGAGGTATAATTCGGAACCGGGATTGTCTTAATCAAATAGCAGCCTTCAGCGTCGGGCGGCAACAACTCTAAACCAATTCTCGCTTCAACGCGGTAGCCGAAAGCCCCAAAACGCCCGATTAATAGATCGTAGCCGTTTTCGCCGATCGGCTCGGCCTTCATCGGCAAAGCGCACTGACAAAACCAACTCTTGTGGTCGTTCAAATGCTGCGCCACCGTAGCAGCATCGGCGTACATCTCCATACTGTCTTCAAAATGCGTGTGAAACCAAATCGGCTCAACTTCCTCGCCTGCATCCGCACCTGCACTTTCGGGCTGTCTGAAACTCGCATCTGCGTAGCAATTTTCGTCAGAAGCTTCAACAGTTTGATATTCAGCGGAATCCTGCTTCATCATATGCTCTCCTGTAATACACGCCAATCAGTCGGGTTGGGGATGTGGTCGGGGAGTTTCCTCCCTACAATTGAGAAATCGATAGCAACAAAATTTACCCTAATTCAGCATAACTCGACTTATGAAAGCATTTGTAGCAGGAGCCACAGGCCAGACTGGCCGCCGAATTGTTGCAGAATTGGTCAAGCGGGGCATTCCCGTGCGCGCTTTAGTCCGAAATCTAGAGACAGCTAGGCAAATTTTACCACCGGAGGCAGAGTTAGTTACTGGCGATGTATTAAATGCGACTTCTATGGGCGATGCGATCGGCGACAGTACGGTGTTGCTGTGCGCGACGGGGGCGGCCCCGGGTTTTGACCCGACAGCGCCTTACAAGGTGGATTTTGAGGGTACTAAAAATTTGGTGGAGGCAGCTAAGGCTAAGAGAATTGAGCATTTTGTGCTGGTGACTTCTCTGTGCGTTTCTCAGTTTTTTCACCCGCTGAATTTGTTTTGGCTGATTCTGGTTTGGAAGAAGCAGGCGGAGGAGTATTTGCAAAAAAGCGGCTTGACTTATACGATCGTCCGTCCGGGCGGTCTCAAAAATGAGGATAATTCAGATGCGATCGTCATGAGGAGTGCAGATACACTGTTTGAAAGCAGCATTCCCCGCACTAAGGTAGCTCAAGTGTGCGTGGAGGCGCTGTTTCAGCCGGCTTCTCGCAACAAGGTTGTGGAAATTGTCGCGAAGCCGGAGGCCCCGCAAAAGAGTTTTGAGGAGTTGTTTGCAGGTGTGGTTTGATTGAATTAGGGCTGGTGTACTGGTTCCCAGAAACCGGGTTTTTTTACGAAAAGACACCTTGCAGCCAGCAGTTTCGGCAAAAAACCCGGTTTCTTTAGTCCCTGGTAGGTAACAAAGAAACCAGGTTTTTTTACGAGTAAATCTCAAATCTCAAATCTCAAATCGACGCTCCGCACCCGCGCCCAAGTCCCATCAGTACAAACCGCAAGGGAATTGCCAATTTTTCGATCGCCAAATCTGGCAAAATCTTAAGAGTTTGACAATCCGCCATTGAAATTTCCCCTTCCCCGCATGATGAAAACTCTCAAGTGGCCAGCTTGGTTCCCCTATCCGATTTCGTGGTTAAGGGCATTTGCTCTCGCTCAGAGTTTTAGTTTTGTCCTTCGCAGGGGGATTCCTTTCGCCAGCGACGATATCGGCTTTCTGACTCTGCTGCTGGCGGCTTGGCTAATTCAGTTACCTTTGTTCTTTGTCGCTCACTTTGTAGCCGTCAAAATCTTAAATCCCTTACTGACTGTGCTGCCGGGCCGTTTTCGAGTGGCGCGCAAGTTCAAGCGGCGGCATACTGGAGTGCGATCGCACTTGCGAGAAGGCTTGAATGCTGTAGTCGTGATTTTTTTTGCGTTTAATCTGGCGCTGCTGGTGCAAATGGCGATTTATTATTGGCCAGCGCGATCGATCGATCCGGCTAAGCTACTCACAGGAATCTCTACTCTAACAAATGTGGCGATCGCAGGTGAATTCGATTTCTGGCTGGTAAAATTGGCAGGAGCTTTATCGAGTTTAACACTGTTAGCCGCGCCGCTATACCAGCACGATTTCCGAGTGCGCCGGATGCGGGCGGCTCGAAAATGGGTTGAAATTGCCGAAATGGAAATGACTGCATTTGAAACTGAGAAAATCCGCCGTCGCAAAAGGAGTTTGCTGAGGCGATCGGAAATTCAAATCCTCGGATTTCTGCTGGTAATCGGCGCTGTAATTAGTGGCGCTGTTTTTTTGGTTGCCAATTTGCGGGGAAATCTGCAGTTTTCGCAGTCAGCAAGCGAGGTGAGAAAAATGCCGCCGCTGGCTATGAAAACCGGCGATCCTTACATTCGAGCTTTGATGCGAACTATTTCTGCTAGCGAGTCCAATGTTTCTCGGCCTTATCACGTTGTTTACGGTGGCAAATATGTATTAGATTTGAGCCGCCATCCTGACTGGTGCGTGAAGATTGTTAACGGCCCGAATCGGGGCAAGTGTACTACGGCGGCTGGTAGGTATCAATTTTTGACTACCACTTGGAAAGATAAGGCGAAGCGCTATCACCCGCGGCCTGGTAATTTTGTATTGTGGCAGGATTACAGTTTTGAACCGGAATATCAGGATGCTGTGGTTTATGCTTGGTTGAGCGATCGCAAGTTTTGGAAAGCTGATATTCCTGAGATGTTGCGGCAGGAAAGATTAACTGAAGTTTTGCGGATGCTGTCGGGAACTTGGACGAGTTTGGGATATGGAATTGAGAACAATTCTATGAGTTCGAGTTTGCCGAAAGTCTACCAGAAAGTGCTGCGGGAAGAATTGGCAAATGCTGGCTCGTAGGGAGTTATATCAAATAGGTTCGTAGTGCGGACTTAAGTCCGCGATTAGGACTAAAGTCCTCACTACAAACCAGGTTTTAGGTGCTAATTTACCCTCGGTTGAGTGATGTTTTCAAGAGCGAGGCAGAGCCTCTACGTATAGGTTCTAAGGCAGAGCCTAGCAACCAGTTAAAAATCTAAAATCTAAAATCTAAAATCTAAAATCGACTGACTGATGACTCTTTCAAATATGGTAAAAATGCAGTCAAACATTTGTACAATTCTAATCCAGGCCCAGCTTGCAGCGGATAAAGCCTGTCGAAATTAATCGGGTTTCCCGGCTCTAATTTCCACTTTGTTTGCTGTGCTGTTTTCGGGGAAATTTCGATCGCCACTGTGATGTTAATAATGTTGTTGTGCTGGGGGATTCCCCGAAAACAGTAGCTTTTACCAGTGCGCGTGTCGGAGTCGCTGCCGGTGATGTATCTGTCTCGTTTGCGAAATTGGATTTCTCGAAAAGGTCGATCGATCGCAAATGAATCTCGGTAGCGGTAGTCTCCGTCGGGCAAACTTTGTACAGTCGGTCTGATTTGAGCTATAACTGTTGTTGCACTAAGACTTAGCATCATTTACAGCGGTTCCTCCTGTGACATCGGTGATTTTGGTGGCTGGTGTCTGAGTCGCTGCGGGCGATCGGCTCAAACAGAACAAACTCGTAACAATTTAATAAGAGTTATTATGCCGTTTTACTCGCTCCCTGTTTATCGTGAATAATTATTTTATGGTTTCATCTCTGTTACGGATTTGAGTAATAATATAAATACTGAGCAAGCCCTGAGAAATTTGGCGGGCGCATATCTATGGATTAATTGAGGATACTGCTATGTTGGGCCTGACACGAAAAACCAAAAATTTAGGGCGGGTTGAAACCAGAAACCCGGAACTAGGAGGCTCTATCACCTCTGCGTCTGAAAGTAGCCGCAGCGTTCGATCGCGAGTTTACAAAGATGAGGCTTTAGTGTCCGCCTCGCTGGCGGGACTTCCGGCTCTTTTGGCATCCCTGGAAAGCTTTCGCGAGTAGTAGAGTTTGACAATTTCTCTTGTAAAAAGTCGCCAGTAGACTCAGCTAATTATTGCCAGACGCCGGAAAAGATATTCTTGACGGCGATCGCAATTCGATTTAAGTCTTCTTTCAGCAGCGGCGGCCAAGAAACTCCTCTGGCCCGTCCTGCTTCAAATTGCAGTAAACTGTCTACCGAGAGTAAATGGAGGGCAGAGATTAATTGCCGATCGAGCATTGGAGATTCTTGCAGCCCTTCAAACAATATTTTTAAAGCTAATAAAATCGATGTCACCTGTCCGGGTACGGGCGGTTGACCTTGTTTGAGGCGCATCAAGAAGGCGTCGGGATTTTTCTTGGTTTCCAGGGCTGTTCCTTGGTCGATCAGAAAACTGCGGGCTGTTTTGTAATCCATTTGACGTGCGATCGATCTCCTGCAATTAATTAGCTGGCATTATATCATCTTTTGTGGCGCTCAATTTGCTAATATAGCAGAACGAAGAAGGAAGAAGCAACTCGTAAGGTGCGCCACAAGCACCCTACAGCTACTCGTGAAGTGCGCATTCTCATGTACCGTACAAGCTCTCGGAAGGTGCGCCGCAGCGCACCCTACAGCTACTCTTGGTAGTGATGGGTAACTTTTACAGAACAGGAAAATAAGACAATGGCAAAACGGCAGGGAAATAGCAAAAAATCCAAGATTTATCGCTACTTGTGGCCGCTTTTTTTGTGTTTGAGCTTCCTGTTAGTTCCGGCCATCAAAAAAATAGCTGCCGAAACGCCATTTCCCCCGCCCGCTCCGATCGCAAATAATGCTAATTTGGGAGCGAGAATTCAAAGAACCATGGGGTTACTGGCCGGCAGCACTCCCACAGAACGCCACCAAGTACGCATCCTATTTTACGGTCAATCCATCACTCAGCAAGATTGGTGGCAAGATGTAGTAAAGGATTTGAAACAGCGATTTCCGAATGCAGATTTGATTGTGGACAATCGCGCCATCGGAGGATTTGCTGCCCCGATTTTAATCCGTCCCAGCGAACACGATTTGTATCCTTTTTATCCCGATTTGCTAATTTTTCACGTTTACGGAGGTGATGAAGATTACGAAGCCATAATTGCCAATGTTCGCCGCCGCACTGCTAGCGAAATACTCTTGCATTCAGACCACATAAACTGGTTGCCGACAGGTAACAGCAGCGACAATCCACAGCAAGTCAATGAATACGAATGGCACAACACTCATTCTACCAAATGGTTGCCTCAGTTAGCCGATAAATACGGCTGCGAAATCGCGGAAATTCGGCAACCTTGGCGCAGGTATTTGCAAGACAACCGCTTGCAGCCAAAACAGCTATTGAGCGACAGCATTCACCTCAACGCTTGGGGAAATTTTCTCCTGGCTGCTCTCATTAAACCGCACCTGCGATACAACCCAAATTCTGCTCGATTACCGCAGCAGGATTTAGTAAAAACCTATACGGTTGGTAAGGATGTTAAGTGGCAAGATGGTAAGTTGGTTTTAGAGTTTGAAGGGAATCGGATAGATGCGATCGCCGATAAAACCTTCAAGGGCGAGGCAATTTCTGCTAAAATTGCGATCGACGGCAAAAAACCCTCAGAATTTCCCGAACTTTACAGCATCACCAGACCCAGCGCTACTGTTGCCGTCCCTTGGCCGGCAATTCTCCAAATATCAAGTCAAAAACCGCTCATCGTCGAAGATTGGAAAGCTACAATCACTGAGATTAACAGCGATTCCAGCAAGTTTAAATTTGACGTGGTAGGTTCTAAAACAGGTTACGACGGCAGCGGTACAAACGACAAAATGTTTGTCTCCAAATCTGGCCGCGTCGCCATTGAACCGAGAAACTGGTGGCTGCAAAATGCCTATGAATACTCGAAAAAGCCTACTCCGAAAGGCTTTGAGATTTCGTGGCAGGTTCAGCCGATGTTTGTTGATTCATACATTCCGCCACAAATTGCAGATTCAAGTCGCGAATATCCTACAACATTGGCTCAGAATTTGAGCAACTCCAAACACATCCTCGAAATCATCCCCGAAACAGACGGGACAGTTCCTATTCAAGCAATTCGAGTGTATCGCCCTCCTTATATTCCTTCGCCATGAAGAAGGACTAAAGTCCTCACTGCAAACTTAATTTATGTAGTTATTTATTCAACCCGCTATACAAGCGGGTTTTGTTTGTAGAGACGCGGTTTCAACCGCCGAGTATTATCGAAGATTTATTAATTTCTGGTAATTCCCAACTCGTAAAACATCAACAGCGATAAAAAGAAATCCGCCACAAAAATAAACACCCACGAAGTCACCACCGCAGCCGTTGCAGCTTGACCTACTCCTTTCCCTCCGCCCGCCGTCGTCAACCCCCAACCGCAACCGACAAGGGCAATTATCAACCCAAAAATAAAACTCTTAATCGCCACAGTTACTAAATCCCAAGGCCCCAAAGAAGTCCGCACCGATTCCAAAAATACCGATGGTTCCAACTCATAAAAATTAACCGCCACAAACAGCCCGCCCAAAATCCCCACCGCCACCGCAAAAATTGTTAAAATCGGTAGCATGATGCAGCAAGCTATCACCCTCGGCACTACTAAATAATCCACCGGATTTGTTCTCAACATATACAGGGCGTCTATTTGTTCCGTCACCTGCATTTCTCCTATCTCCGCCGCAAAAGCCGAACCGACTTGTCCCGCCACCACGCCCGCCGTTAAAAGTGGTGCTAATTCGCCGCAAAATGCCACAGCAAAAGCACCTCCCACCGCCCCAACCGCCCCAAAGCGAAGCAATTCTCTAGCCGATTGAAAGGTAAAAATCATGCCGCCAAAAAAGGCTATTAGCAGCACGGAGCGCAAAGAATCCAGGCCTACTGTTACTAAATGTTCCATGATTTTGCGGCGGTCAATTTGGCCTTGGAGTACGCGCAGCAGCACTTGGCCGCCCAGGAACAGGGTCACTAAAAACCGCTGAAACCACCTGTTATGGAATGTTTCATCTAAATGTCGATCGCCCTTTTTTTGGTATTTTTTAAGCAATTACTGACGGCTCGCGATTAATTGCAAACAGGGCGAAGCACTGCCACTACTGAGATTTTCACCAATTGTACAGCAATTATTGCACCATTTGTCAACATATATTTTCAGTCTGCCAGCCTTGCGATTGGTGACTTATACGATTTTAGATTTTAGACTTCGGCGCGAGCGATCGCGCCGAAGTCTAAAATCGCAAATCTAAAATGCTCTGGCTACTCGGCAAGCAACAAATCGATAAACTTATCCAACTCTTCGTTATACTTGGAGGCTTGATCCTTGCCAATTCTTATCAGAGCCGATATCTTCTCTTCCGAGGCATCATCAATCGGCAGCGGTTTTTCGTGGCTCAAATCAGGAGTAATTCTCAAATATTGATGGGGTTTTTCAATTGCATCAAAAATTTGGATAATTTGATAATTTACAGTTTCAGCAACTCCCGTCATCATGATATTAATCAAAGGCTCAACCCACTCAACTTGACCCCAATTTTTCACTTCTTCGTAGGGAAATTTTTTCTGAGCTTGTCCCGTCCCCAGCGATAAAATTACCATATCTTTTGCTGTCGGGCCTCTGTCGGGGCGTTCGTCGGGAATTCTTAATTTATTTCTCACTTCCGCATAGGCACAAAGTGCGGGATTGTTTGCAAATACTCCCCCATCAACTAAAGCGTAGGATTCGTTTGTCAAAGAGTAGATTTTGGGAACTTCAAAGTAAGAGGGAGCGGCAGATGTGGCTCGGGCGATATCTCTGATAAAATAGTTTGCTTCGGGATATTTTTTAGCATCTATTTGATTGAAAAAGTGAGCTTTTCTCCTTTCGACATCGTAACTGGAAATTAAACAAGGTTTCAGCAGTTCGCTGAGTTTGCAATCGATAAAATTTTCCAAAAAGAATTCTTCTAGGCGATCGCTCGGATATTTCTCATCTACCAAACCGTCGAAAGATTTGAGTTTTTGCCAAAAAGAACTCTTAAAAACGTCGCGGCCGCTTTCGATCGAAAAATTAACAGCGTCTTCGGCTGTCCACCGGGGCCTGCTAGGATTTTCGGCATCGGGACACAAATAGATGCAGGTTAAAATTCCTCCCGCACTCGTGCCGGCGATTAAATCAAAATAGTCAGCTATTCTGGCATCTGGGTTGCCGCTTTTCTGTTGCAGCTTTGACTCAATGCTAACTCCAACTTGCGCGGGGATTATCCCTCTAATTCCTCCTCCATCTATGGATAAAACTCTGGTATATTTAGCCATAATTGTTGCCTCTCCTCGATGTTTGCTCGTTGGGTACAGTCCCGGACTCAAAAAGTTGTTTGATACGCTACTAAGAGCGGTAAGGCTCCATGCACGGCGCACCCTACATAATGCCGGTTTTGCGTCTAAGACTGTCCTAATCTAACATCTCAAATCTAAATTTAATTGGTGGGCTGCGATCGTGTAGCGAAAGATGTATTCGACAATTTCTACGTAATTGTAGGCTGCCGCTGGCGTGTCGGCCCAGACTGTGATGCCGTGATCGCGAATTAACAAAGCGGGTACAGAGGGCGCACAAACGGCAAAATATTCGCCAATTTCCTTGGCTATTTTAGGCACTTCCAAATAATTTGCAAAGAGGGGCATCGCCACCTGCGGGTTTTCCTCCCAGACTCCCAAACCTTTGAGCATTTCGATCGCGGGTAAAGGCACTGAATCCCCTGCTGTTAGCCGAGAAACTAAATTTGCCTCGATCGAGTGCACGTGATAGCAAGCTTTAGCGTCTGGAAAACAATTGTAAACGGCTAAATGAATGCTGGTTTCTGCCGAAGGGCGGCTGTCGGGAACAGGTTGCTCGACGATCGCGCCGTCGGAGCTGATTCTGATAAAATCTGAAGGGGTTAACTGCCCTTTCGCGCGGCCGCTAGCAGTAATCCAAAAACTGCCGTCTGGCAAGCGGGCTGAAAGATTGCCTGCAGTTCCAACCATCCAACCGCGATCGTAAAAATGTTTGGCTGCTGCAATTAAATCCGATCTCAAATCGCCACTCATTCTTTCCAAATCCTCAGTTTTTTATCTACTTTTTACGTTGATTGGAATTGCGCTGGCCTATTTAAACGTAGGGTGCTTATGGGTACTATTGGTGTGAACTTAACCTCAAACGTATTGCTGGTATTCTGTCTAGCGATTAAGGCTCGATCCCCCCTAGCCCCCCTTAAGAAGGGGGGGACAAGAAGCATTCAAAGTCCCCCCCTACTCCCCTTTTTAAGGGGAGTAGGGGTCGAGTAGGGGGTATGCGAGGGCGATCGAGACTCGACAAAAAACGAGAGATACAAAGGACTTTAGTGTTAAGTTGACACCACCCGTGCGCACCTTTGGAATACATATAGCCGAGAGTGCGATTTTTGCGCAATTCCTCGTTGAGTTTCAATTCCATTTCTGGGACAAAGTTTCCAACACGTCAAAAAAATTATCCCATTTAGTATACGGCTTTTGCTGTTCGTCCAGATACTCTGCCAGCCGATCGCGCGCAAACACAGAGTTCGCCTGCAAAGCCATGTTAAAATCCGTCAGAGAATCTCCGATCGCCACCTGTTCCTCGGCCGGGTGCAGGCTCATCACCCGCACCTTAGACACCAATTCTGCATCTCCTTCAAACTCAGAATTGACTTGCAAGCGAGGGCCGCTAGCGTCCACATCCACGGCGTAAATTGCGATCGCCCGGTGTGCCAAATCGCCCATAACCGCATCTACCATAATCCGAAGGCCGCCGGAAACGATCGCAAAATCCACCCTTTGCTCGTCCAAAAAATCCAGCAATTCCACCAATCCCGGCCGCATCAGCCTTCCCCTAGAAAATTCCACAATTTCCCCATAACATTCCGAGGGAATAGACTCTAGCAACTGCCGCACTCCCGATCGCAAACTCAGCCTTCTCGCGTACATTTCCGGCATCAGTTGAGACGACAATTCCGGTGCAAAATGCTTGAGCATTGCCACAAAAGTTTCTTCAACAGTTATCGTGCCGTCAAAGTCGCAGAATACCACCCGTTGCTGATTGTTCGGGATTGGAGATTTTTGCTTGTCCGACATCATTCGCACCATTCGAGAACGGGAAAAGTTTACACAATTCATCGTACACCGAATAGTTGACAGTTGACCTGTGACAGCAAACAGTTGACAGTTGACCTGTGACAGTTGACCTGTGACAGTTGACCTGTGACAGAAGGAAGAAGGAAGAAGAAAACAGTCATCTTCTGAAAGGGTTTCAGCAATTAATAACTTCCTCACCTTCAGGGGCTTTGCTATAATAGCGACGCGCTGTTTGTTGGCAATTGCCCGCAGGATTTTATGCAGATTCTTCCAAAGAATCTTCGAGCTCGTCATCGATATCGTCTTCGATATCGTCATCGATATCGTCTTCGAGACCGTCTTCGAGGAATGCTTCCACATCCTGCTTTTGATTTTTGGTCTTTTGAGGAGTAGCCTTAGCAGGCAAACAGATTAAATTGTCATCCTCAGTATTAATCAAACCTTTCGATCGCAACTTGCCCATCAGCCGCGTCACCGTCACCCGCGTCGAGCCGATGGCGCTACCAATTTGAGCGTGAGTCAATGCCCAAGGCAGCCGATAGCCCCGAACCACATCCGGTTCTCCCTCACCTACGTAGGGTTCGCCGAACTCTTCGATCAGCAAAGTGAGAAAACCCAGCAATCGGTCGATCGTGCGGCGCTGTCCCAAAGTGCTCAGCCAGAGGAGTTTTCGCTGGTGCTGGTAGCGAAACGCATCCAAAATTTCCCGGCGGAAGTGAGGCCAATTATCCAAGTCGTGCCAGTACATCCACACTACGTGAGTGTGATCGGCGTGGGCGTAAGCTTGGAGCGTAAACGGAGACTGAGCAACCAGTTCAAAGGGCTGACCGGCGCCGACGAAGCCGAGAAAAGCTTCTTCTGTAGCTTTGGGAGCCGATTTCGACTTCGCCGTAGCGACGCTAACTTGAGCGCTGCCTACGAGCCGCACAGAACCTTTCTGGACTAAATAGAGCAGTCCGGGTCTGGCGGGAATCTTCTCGTCTTTGCTAAAAGTCCGGCAGCGGTAGTGTTCCTGGGCCCAGTCGATAATTCGCTGCCAGGTGATAAACGGTCGGTCGATCGTCTCTAGAGGTGTGGAAGTTGATTGCATAAGTGAGGCTCTGGGATATATTTAATTAGTGAGAAAAACAGCTTCTGCCAGCATTGCGATACAAAGTGAGACAACCAACCCCCGATCGAGCTTGCACGCTTCTTAACTGTGCTGACTTTTTTCTGTTTTACCGAAAAATTCAATGTAGCAAAAAATACATCAAAATAGTATAATTCAGCAAAGAGTCGATCGTAAATTATTGTATATTTAGCCGAAAAATCGCTATAAAGCCGATGGCTTCGATGTAGGCCCCCCCGAAAAAGGCGATCGACTATCTCTGATATCAGCAGTTTAACGTACAAGAACAGTGCAAGTGGTAACAGTATCCAGTCACTTTTACCGCAGGATCGGCCGATATGGATACAGCAAATATCTCCCAGTGCCCCGAAGTTACAGTGAAGAGTTTCTTGCTCTTAAGGTTCCAAGGCGCGATCGCCCAGCAGGGGACAATGAGCGAAATTCCGTTAAATCGGGCTAAAAATAGGGAGCGGGTGGTGTACGTGTCTGCGATCGCCCTGAAATTAGCTAAAACTTGGCAGCAGACACCGCAGGATCTCGCCGCACAGTTGGCTGAAACTCTCCAACCGCTGTGTTGGCCAAATTTCGCCGTTAAAGTCGCGCCGGCTGGCATAATTGAGCTGGAGTTGACTGATGCGGGTTTAGCTTTCTGGTTGCAGCGTTTAGCTCAAATTCCCCTCCCAGTTCCAGAATATCGAATCTTATCTCCTGTTGTCTGTGCCGATCGGCTGTTTCCGATTCAGTACAGCCACGCGCGCTGCTGTTCCCTGCTGCGAATGGCCGATCGCGATCGCCTAATTTCGATCGCACAGCCGGATGTCACCACAGCACCGCAAATTTGGTCGCTGGCGGCCCCAAATCCTATTCCTTGGGTTGATAAGGGCGATCGACTGCGGTTAGTACATCCAGCAGAACGCAGTTTAATTTCGCAACTAATCACAGTGCTAGACAGTTTAGCTCCGATTTTTACGAATTGCAGCCCTGAAAAACCTGTCAATTATTTCAAATTAGCTAATAGTTTGAGCGAAGCATTTCAGATTTTTTACAGTCAATGTCGGATTTGGGGAGAAGTTAAAATAGAAACACCAAAACTCGCCCAAGCCCGATTGGGTTTAGTATTAGCAACTCAATCTTTGCTGCGGTTTATCCTAGAAGAATTATTGAGCGCCGTTGCTTTTTTAGAACTTTGATTTAATCTTCATTTTTAGCAACATTTCTTCATACTCAGAGGTGGCTTTCCGAAAGTTGCCTTGACTTCTTCCATCGGAAAATCTCTCTATTTTATCTGGCTCACCATGAACGATCCAGTAAGCTACTGTCGGATATAAATTTTCTAAAAACTTAGCTATTTGTTGATAAATTTTCCCTCACTCATTAATAAAATTAATTTCTTTTCTATAAGTTGGGCAGTCTTATTTTGTTTGATTTCTTTAAGTAATCTTTCTTTTTGCTTTTTATACAAATGATTTTTAGCTGACCTCTAGGGCTGTGTTCCTTAAAATACTTAATCTTATATTATACAATTAAGCTGCTACGCAGCTTATCTATTGGCTATCCAGTATGCTCGAAAAACAAGAAGAAGATTACAGCTTAGTAGGAACGAATCCTCTCCCTCTTCAGGAAATCCAAGAGGATATAGCCTTACCAGAGACGGTACTTCTGACCAATCCGCCTCTAAAACTTTCCAAACCGGAAACTCGGTCAAGCCTCAGAGCACTAACTTTGGAGGGTGTCTTCGCTACGCTTTTTTACAGCATCATTGGCGGCGCGTTGCTCAGTAATTTCTTGCTGGATTTGGGGGCTGGTGCAGTGGAAATTGGTATGCTCGCCTCCATTCCTCAACTGGTAAATCTGCTCCAACCGTTCGGAGCTTATATAGGAGACCGAATGCAGAGCCGCCACAATTATTCCCTCTGCATTTTCGGAATGTCGCGACTGCTGTGGCTGATTCTCGTGCCAGCCATTTGGTTGGGAGGCTCCTTTGATCTCGCTGCACATCAGCTAGTGCAGTTGACATTGGCAATCATCTGGGTAACTCAAGTCTTAGAATCTTTAGGTCGTGCTTCCTTCTTGAGCTGGTTGGCGGCGTTAGTACCTCAGCGGTTGCGCGGGCGGTATTTTGGCTTTCGCAATAGTGCTGTCAGCTTGACGAATCTCATTGGTGTGCCGTTGCTGGCTCTAGTGGTATCGAACTGGCCCGGTGGAAGGCTCGAAGGTTACAGTGCCATCTTGGTTTTAGGAATTGTGCTTGGCGTCATCAGTCTAGGTTGTCAGTTCTTTATGACCGATGTGAACCCAAAGCTTGTACAGGTCACGCATTCAGATACAGGCGAAAAATCATCCACAGGGACAATTTTTAGCTTTCTCAAGGAAGCCAATTTTTTAAAGTTTTTGCTTTACTGTGGTCTATGGAGCTTTGCCGTTAACGTCAGCGCGCCCTTCTTTAACCTTTACTTACTGGATGACCTAGATATAGATGTCAGCGTGGTAACGCTCTATAGCAGCTTAGGTGCTGGTGCTAACTTGCTGATGCTGGTTTTTTGGGGGAAGCTGGCTGACCGGGTTGGGAATCGCCCGATTATGCTAGTAGTGGGAATTTTGGTGGCTCTGACCCCTCTGCTCTGGCTAGAAGCTGGAACGGCTCCAATTTTTCTATGGGTATGGTTCCCCCTGTTGCACATCATCGGCGGTGGGACGTGGGCGGCGATCGACCTGTGCAGCAACAATCTTCTCATGGGAGTGGCACCGTTGTTGCATCAGTCCCTTTACTTTGCGATCGCGGCCGCAGTTCCTGGTGTCACTGGGGCAATGGGAATCACCGTTGGTGGCTTTCTCGCCACTTTGACCAATCTCGGTGGCTTGCCAGGGGTGTTTGCGCTCTCAGCCGTCTTACGACTGGCGGCTCTCCTGACCTTGGTTTTTGTTCGCGAGCAGCGTTCTGTGTCTGTGGGTAAGTTTTGGCTGCTCTTGTTGCCAGCTTGGTGGAGAAGAGTGCCGATTGAACCGGGAGACATCAGGTTTCAACCATTAATAATTGAAGAGTTGGACTGTCCGCCTGAAAGCTCATGCGATCGCTCTTCAACTCTTGATTGATTGTACGGCACAAGAGTATAAGACGCCGGCAGCAACCAAATCTGTAACTACTCGCTCATTAAAAAAAGTCCGAAAATAATTCATAAAAGAGTTGATTAACCATTTTTAAAGTGTTAAAATACTCATCATATCATCTAAGATGTGACGGCTGTTGGATCGCTTTTTTTCAGAAATATAAAGTCTGGCAAGTCGGGATAAGTTTTGTATCGTATCTAATTATTTTTGGGTGCGTTCAACATTTTTTACGATGGCGATCGAGCTTTGACCAAAAATTTCAAAGGTGGTACCCGCCACGCGATCGATCCGTGGAATCAATCCAAAATCTTCAACGCTCATCCTTGCGTCCCCCGCATTTATCCGTGGGGTCAATCTAAAATCTAAAATCTAAAATCTAAAATCGATTGACGAACGATCGCCAATTCTCCCGCTCGTCAATCGCTCCTGGAACGACGATGCTCAATTTCATCACTTGACGAGCGGCCGTTAATGTTTCTTCAAATTCTTGCGTTGTAAAATAGCGAGAGTTTTCTTCAGTTTTTTGAGGATACATCTCAGGGTCACACTACCACGTATAGCCTCTCCCGGGCGTCAAATTCATCGGTGACTATCCCAAGATAATGCCTGCATCTAATTTAAGACGTTACAGGCGAGACTTGCTCTTCTTCAATTTGGGCGATCGGCAGCGTTACCGTAAACGTACTCCCGACACCTTCTTCACTGCTCAATGTAATTTCGCCGCCGTGCAATTCCACGCACTTTTTAACAATGCTCAGCCCCAGTCCAGTACCGGGAATTATACCGACATTTTTTGCCCGAAAAAACGAATCAAACAGCCGTTCTTGGTCTGCCAAAGGTATGCCAATTCCGGCATCTTGTACGGAAAAAACAGCCTCAGTTTCAGTAAGTTTTAATTCAAAGATTACTTGAGTATTTGGGGGAGAATACTTAATAGCATTAGACAGCAAATTGATGAGAATGCGCCGCAGCAAGCTTGCCTCCAAACAAGCCGTCGCCGATTGACAGTGATTCACAAAAATCAGCGTCACCCGAGCGTTTTGAGGTTTCAACTTCAGGCTGCTCTGAAATTCCGCTACCAACTCATTGCAAAACTTTGCCAAGTCTAGCGGTTGCAAACAAAGCGCGATTTTTCCCGACTCAACTCGCCCGAGCAGCAGAACATCATCTAATAACTGATCGATGCCTTTGGCAGCAGCTTGAGTTTTGTCTAGCAGTTGTTGTGTTTTCTCATCTGTTAATTTCGATTTGTACTCGGTAAGAACTTGTGTAGTGCCGATGATGAAGTTCAAAGGATTGCGAACGTCGTGGGCAATCATGTACAGCAAAGAGGTTTTCATATCGTTGAGTTCTTTGGCTGTTTGCAGGGTGCCATCGATTTGGTCGTGAGACAGTTTGAGAGTTAAAGACAACTGGCGCGATCGCAGCAAAATCTCCACCCGCGCTTGCAATTCTATCTTCTCGATCGGAGCAATAATTAAATCATCAATAGTTTGCCAAATAAATCGCGTTGCCATCCCTACATCCGAGCGAGATGTAATCAAAAGAAAAGGCAAGCAGACCGGGCCTTCTGCCTGTTTTTGGGCGGCGATCCATTGCCCGTGCCGTTTCAGGGCAAGACCGTCAACTATCCCCAGGTCAAAAGATTGATTAAAAGGTAAAATATCATCAATATTTTCCGTTGAATTTGGCAGCAATACCTCATAGTAAACTGCCAGCCATTCTAATAACAGGCGGCGATTTTCTTTCTGTTCGACAAGCAATAAAATTTGACTCACGCAGATTCTCCTAGCAAGCTGTGAACAACGGACAGCAAATCTCTAACGATCAAAGGTTTTACCAGTATACTCCGAGCACCGCGGCAGAAGCTTTCGTGCTGAATTGCCGCGCTTTGTCTGGGCGAAAGTATCAGAAAAGGGATTTGGTGATTTCGCAGTTGTTCGCAGCAGTCCCAAATCCGGCGGTCGAAACCAGAAATATCTACCAAAGCCATCCCGATCCTAGCAGGCTCGCCGATCGCTTGTGCAAACTCTTCAAAGCTATCAGCCGCGATCGTATGGTATCCTTCTTTGTTAAGAAATTGTGCTAGGAGTTGCAAGTTTCGCTGATTGCGGTCTACGGCTAAAATTATTGAGTTGCCAGTCATCTATCAGCTTCCTTTAAATACGGTTTAGCTTGCTTTTGGGCGAGCTATTAAAAGTCGTAAAATACACAATTTTAGCTCTGGTAGGGACGCGCTGCACTCCCTCCGCTACGCTTCGCCTATAGGTGTCAGCTTAACTTCTAACCCAGTCACAGAATGCTGTTTGACTATTAAGGCCAGATCCCCCCTAGCCCCCCTTAAAAAGGGGGGAACAAGAACTTGCTCAAAGTCCCCCTTCTTAAGGGGGATTTAGGGGGATCGAGACTCGACTATAAGCGAGATTTATCAAGGGCTTTCGGCTTAAGTTGACACTCCTTGGACACGGCGCCGTGTCTAACCGCTACTCTTCGAGAGCTCGGGGTGTACTTCACAAACATGGAATCTGCTATATTTAACTTTTCCAAGACTGAGGCTGAGGTGCGAGGTGCGCGCACTACTGAGTAGTCGGTTAACGGCTGCTTTCATTAGCTGCACTCGGCCAAAAACAGCACGTCAAACCCCGATTCAATCTTCCTCGGGTCCCTCCTCACCCCACACGGGCGCGGAACTCAAAATGCCGCGCAGCCCCCGTATCGGTTTGCTGACTTTGATGCCGTAGCGAGTAATATCGAGTTCTCGCAGAGTTTTCTCGAAACTGCTGACTCGTTTTTTAATTACTCCGATCGCCTTGCGGATTTCTGTTCTATTATGCAGTTGGCGTTCCAGATAGCGAATAAACATCAGATTATCAGCCAAATAGCTAATCCCGATCTCGGTCAGCCGAAAATCTCCGCTAATGGCTTCTACCTCATTAATCAAGATCACCGTGACTCCCATATTCTTGAGATACTTGCACAAAGCGTGCAAATTGTTCACCAAATCTTGCCCCCGCATCGAAAGCTGATAGCCAGAAATACTGTCAATCATCACAATCCGCGTCTTTTCCTGCTCCACCTCCCGGCGTACCATGCGAGCAAACTGATCCGGCGAGTACAGCAAAGGTTCCACCGGTATCACCGAAAGACTTCCTTGGGCCATCATCGCCCCTACCGGGATGTTAACTGATTCGCAGCGGCGCAGCAGAGTAGAAATTGACTCCTCAAAAATGTAAACTACCGATCGCTCTCCTCTTCCAGCAGCCTCCTTCATAAACTGAATCCCCACCGTCGTCTTACCCACGCCGCTAGGCCCCGTAATCACCGTCACAGTCCCGCGTTCCAGTCCCCCGTGCAGCAGTTCGTCCATTTCTGGAACCCCACCAGAAATCGGTTCAGCGACAAAATCCTGCTGGTAGTTGTCAGGAAGCAGGCGCGGAAATACCTCCATCCCAGCCTGAGTCAGGCGCAGCGAATGGCGGCCGTCCTGGAAGTTGGAGCCGCGCAGCTTGGTGACAGACAGAGTGCGCCCTTCAGGCCGCAGTTCCAAGTAAATTACGCCGTCGCTGATGAATTGCAAATCGTCGTCGGGAGCACTTAATGTACCCTCTGAGGTGAACACCACCGTCGCCCCCCCTTCCACCAAAAACCGCAGAAAAGACAGAACTTGCTTGCGAAACTGAAACTCATCCGCAGCTAAGTAGCGAAATTGAGTAATTGCATCCAAAAACACCCGTTGCGGCTTGACAGCTTGGACTCGCTCGATAATCTTTTGTGTAGTCGGTTCTCGCTCTACCTCGGAGGGAGAGAAAATGTCATAAGTCTGAACTTCGGTAAAAAATTCTGAGGAGGGGCTCAAATCGAGGAATGCTATCGCTTCGATGTCAAAACCGAGCCATTGGGCATTGGCGCGCAATTGTGCTTCCGGTTCTCCTAAAGTAATAAACAGGGGCGTTTCTCCCAGAGCCACGCCTGCGGACAAAAAGTGTAAGCCCAAGGTAGTCTTGCCAGTGCCGGGGCCGCCGCGTACCAGATAAGAGCGCTGAGGAATCAGGCCGCCGCCAATCACTTCGTTGAGACCGGTAATTCCTACTGAAAGTCGGTTTTGAGACATTTGTTTGTTGGTGTTTTGAATAGGGGGCCCGTATTAATATTTAATGGTTTTAGGCAGTATTTTGATTATTTTTTTTACCGGGCGTCTGATAACCTTCATGAAATCTTTCTCTACCGAAAATTACGTTACCACAAAAGAATTAGAAAGTATTGTCGGCAGTTCTGGCATCTGTCTGCATCAGGACACAGAGGTATTTTGGCAAGAACGGGTAGAAAAAGCAGTTGCCCCGGGCACAAAAATAGCCTGTACCGTTTACCCCAATACTCAGGAAGAACTCGCGGCGGTGATTGCTTTGGCCCGACAAAATCGGTGGGGCGTCTTGCCGGGGGGGAGCGGCAGCAAACTCGATTGGGGCGGTTTAGTTCAATTTGACCCCGATCCCCCCCAGCCCCCCTTAACAAGGGGGGAGCAAGATGTTGTCAAAGTCCCCCGGGAGGGGGATTTAGGGGGATCTCCTGATGCAGGGGGGATCGCTGTCGCGAGCACGGCGCGCCTGAATCGGCTGGTAGAACACGCTGTGGGCGATTTAACGGTGACTGCGGAGGCGGGCATGAAGTTTGCGGATTTGCAGGAAATTTTAGGGGCATCAGGTCAATTTTTGCCGATCGATCCGGCGTATCCGCAACAGGCCACTTTGGGCGGCATTGTCGCTGCTGCTGACACGGGTTCCCTGCGGCACCGCTATCGGGGCGTGCGCGATTTGCTGCTGGGAATTAGCTTTGTGCGATCGGACGGTAAAATTGCTACAGCCGGAGGTCGAGTTGTTAAAAATGTCGCCGGTTACGACTTGATGAAACTGTTTACCGGTTCCTACGGCACGTTGGGCGTCATTTCTCAAGTAACATTCCGAGTTTATCCGCTGCCGGAATCATCGGGAACTGTCATACTGACAGGTGAAACTAATGCTTTAGCTGAAGCTGCTCAAATCTTATTATCTTCTGCTCTGACACCGACGGCCGTTGATTTGCTGTCGCCGCAGTTAGTAGAAAAATTAGGTTTGGGAAAAACTGCGGGATTGGTGGCGAGGTTTCAAAGCATCGCCCCAAGCGTTAAACAACAATCGGCGCGCTTGCTGGAAGTTGGCGAAAAGTTGGGCTTGCAAGGCACTAGCTGCGGCGAGAATGATGAGCGTCAATTATGGCAAAGATTGCCAGAAACAGTGTGGAATTCTGCCAATAATTCAGCAATTATTTGCAAAATAGGCATCAGACCGTCGGAAGCAGTCAAGGCAATTAACGAATTGCCGGTACAAGATGCTTTGATTCATGCAGGCAGCGGTTTGGGGGTTTTGCGGTTTGAGACGGCGACTGCGGATACGCTGTTGCAGGTACGCAAAGGGTGCGAAGCTAAAGGCGGTTTTCTGACTGTTTTGGCTGCGCCAGCCCAGATCAAGCAAGGGTTAGATGTTTGGGGCTATACTGGAAGTGCGATCGATCTAATGCGCCGGATCAAACAAGAGTTTGACCCGGAAAATATTTTGAATCCAAATCGCTTTATCAGCGGTATTTAATTTAAAGTTTGTAGTAAGGAGTTCAGTCCCATTGATGTCAACTTAACGTCTTATGTAGTACCGATCTACTGTTTGACGATTAGGCCATCGATCCCCCCTAACCCCCCTTAAGAAGGGGGGAACCGGAAATGCTCTTGCCTCCCCCTTCTTAAGGGGGATTGAGGGGGATCGGGCCTCAGGTAAAAGCGAGATAGAGCGAGGGTTTTCTGCGATTGTTGACACCAATATTTCAGTCCTTCTTAAATCCCAGGAAAAGGACTAAAGTCCTCACTACGAACCAAAAGAATTAGCTAATATATGCAAACTTCAGAAAAATCTCAAATTCCCAGCGACGATTTAAAACCGGCTAAAGAAAGCAATTTCCTAGCACAAAATCCCCACTTGCAAAGCCTCGAAATTCCCGGTTTCGACGCCAAAAAACCGCCCGATCCGAAATTAATTGATACTTGCGTGCATTGCGGTTTTTGCTTGTCTACTTGTCCGAGTTATCGCGTACTCGGCAAAGAAATGGATTCGCCCAGAGGCCGCATTTATTTAATGGATGCAATTAATGAAGGCGACGCACCTTTAAATGAAGCAACTTCGCAGCATTTTGATACTTGTTTGGGCTGTTTGGCCTGCGTGACAACTTGCCCTTCTGGTGTTCAATACGACAAGTTAATTTCCGCAACTCGCCACCAAGTCGCCCGCAATCAAAAACGCACTTTTTCCGACAATGTTATTCGCACTCTGATTTTTAATCTGTTCCCTTATCCTCACAGATTGCGGCCTTTACTCGTTCCGCTGTTTATTTATCAAAAGTTAGGACTGCCAAAACTAATTCGCAAAACTGGTTTGCTGAAAAAAGTATTTCCCCGCTTGGCGGCGATGGAATCAATTTTGCCGAAGGTAACAGTCGATTCTTTCCGGGATAATTTACCAGAGGTAATTCCGGCACTTGGGGAGAAACGCTATCGAGTCGGCGTGATTTTAGGCTGCGTGCAGCGGTTGTTATTCTCGCCTGTTAATGAGGCTACCGTGCGAGTTTTGACGGCTAATGGCTGCGAGGTTGTGATTCCAAAAAGTCAGGGATGCTGTGCTGCTTTGCCGGAACACCAAGGACAAGCCGAACAGGCGAAGGCTTTGGCGAGACAAATGATTGATAGCTTTGAAAATACTGGTGTTGATTTTGTGATTATCAACGCTGCTGGGTGCGGCCACACTTTGAAAGAATACGGTCACATTTTAGCTGATGACCCGGAATATCGGGAGAAAGCTGAGAATTTTGCTGCTAATGTTAAGGACGTGCAGGAGTTTTTGGCAACGGCGGGAATGACGGCGAAACTCAATCCTTTGATTGAGGGAGATTTGACTATTGTTTATCAGGATGCTTGTCATTTGTTGCACGGACAAAAGATTAGTTTGCAGCCGCGTCAGTTGTTGCAACAAATTCCGGGTGTGAAGTTAAAAGAACCTGTGGATGCTGCTTTGTGCTGCGGGAGTGCGGGGGTTTACAATATGTTGCAGCCGGAGGTTGCTGACGATTTGGGGCAGCAAAAGGTGGAGAATTTGCTGAATACTGGGGCCGAGTTGATTGCTTCTTCTAATCCTGGTTGTTCTTTGCAAATTAAGAAGCATTTGGAGTTGCAGGGGAAAGTTGTTACTTTGATGCACCCGATCGAGCTTTTGGATTATTCTATTCGTGGGGTGATGTTACAAAGGAAGTAGTTTGCTGGGGCGGGCGGTGTCTGCCCTGCTTTTGATGCTGTATGAGATTTTTTTAAGGAATTGCAGAAGTTTACAGGCTTTCTGGCCTGTTCCACGCCTGAAACAAGCGAACAGCCGGCTGCTGTACTAGCCCAAAGACTGCGATCGATGGGCATTGACCCTGAACAATTGTAGACTGGACTGGGGAAAAGGGCGATCGGGCGATCGCACTTTTCTAGTTTAGCAAAAGTGCGATCGGCACAATGACCAATGACCAATTACCAATTACCAATGACCAATTACCAATGACCAATTACCAATGACAAATGACTAATGACTCTTCCCCTCTTCCAACCTCAAAAAATGCACTTGTCCCGAAGCTTCCGCCGCCACGATTGTCACCCCATCCGGTGCAATAGCGCAAGCTTTCAAAGCACTATCTCCCCTGAAAGTAGCAACTACTTTTCGACTCAACAAATCCCAAACTTTGAGAGTATTGTCATCGGAAACTGAAATCACCTTATTTCCTACAGTCGCCAGAGATGTTACCGCATCCGCATGACCTGCAAAAGTAAAAACTTCTTTTCTACTTGACAAATCCCAAACTTTCAGATTGTGTTCCCGCCCGCCAGAAATCGCCCATTTGCCGTCCGCCGTAACTGCCACAGCATTGACAAAACTCTCATGACCTTTGAGAGTAAAAAGTTGATTTTTGACGGCTAAATTCCATAAATTAGCCACAATATTCTTTTCTTTTCCCAAACTCCAAACTTTCAGGGTTTTGTCCCCCGAAGCCGAAATAATCCGTTTGCCGTCGGGAGTAACTGCCACAGCTTTTATCCCGTCAGCATGACCTGAAAGCGTAAAAATTTCCTCTCCTGTTTCTAAACTCCAAACTTTAATGGTTTTGTCTCCCGATCCAGAAATCGCCATCGTTCCGTCCGCAGTCACTGCTACAGAATTAACCCAGTCTGTGTGACCCCTCAAAGTAAAGATTTCCTGGCAGGTTTCAAGATTCCAAACTTTCACGGTTTTGTCGCCGGAACCCGAAACTACTCGCTTGCTATCTGCTGTTATTGCGATCGCTTTTACCCAATCTTTATGTCCCGGAATTGTAAAAAGTTCTTGTCCGTTTTTGAGATTCCAGACTTTAATGTTGTTGTCGCCTGAACCGGAAATGGCTTTAGTACCGTCCGCCGTCACTGCTACAGCATTTACCCAGTCATCGTGACCGGCACACGATACATTTTCTTGGCCTATCTCTAGATGCCAAACTTTCAGAGTTTTGTCAGAGGAACCAGAAACTATCCGCTTGCCGTCGGGGGTAACAGCTACAGCATTCACAGGGGCGATGTGATTGGTAAAAGTGAAAAGTTCTTCTTTTGTTTCCAAATTCCAAACTTTCAGCGTTTTGTCGCCGGCAGCCGAAATAACCCGTTTTCCGTCGGGACTGACTGCCACAGCTTGGACGAAACTGCTGTGAATTCCTAAAGTAAAAAGTTTTTCTCTCGCACTCAAACTCCAAACTTTGACTGTGCCGTCGTAACTGCCGGAAATTATGTTTTCGCCGTCGGGAGTAACTGCTACAGCTTTTACCCAATCTGCGTGACCGGTGAGGCTAAACAGTTCTTTTCCTGTTTCTAAGTTCCAGACTTTAATGCTGTTGTCGCCCGACCCGGAAATCAACCGCTTGCTGTCTGGAGTTACTGCTACGGACTGGACAAAACTGCTGTGACCTTTCAGGTTAAAAATCACTGCCCCTGTTGACAAATTCCAAACTTTTATGCTGCCGTCCCAGGAACCAGAAATTACTCGCTTGCCGTCGGGAGTTACTGCTACTGCTTCTACTGCAAAAGTATCGCCGGCAAATGTTAATATTTCTGTTCCAGTGGCTAAATTCCAAATTTTAATAGTATTGTCCCAAGAACCTGAAATTACTTTTGTTCCGTCTGGGGTTACGGCTACAGCATTGACGTAGGTAAGATGACCTTTGAGGGTGGAAAGTTCTTCTCCTGTTTCTAAGTGCCAAACTTTGAGAGTGTGGTCGGAGGATGCAGAAATTGCCCGCTTGCCGTCGGGGGTGATTGCTACAGCTTGTACCCAATCTGTATGTCCGGTGAGGGTGCGCAGCAATCTTCCGCCAGGAGGGGTAAAGCTGGGCGTTAGCGGCCGCAGCCAGGGGTGTTTCTGCTGTTTTGCTTGTGCTAGCAGTGCTTGAATTTCTGGAATTTCAAAACGCATTAAGCGGGAAATTAGTTGGGCTGCTAGTTGCGTTCTATCTTTGGCTATAATGTGGGCAGAAAGCCGGATTGCTTCTTGGATTAATTTTAGTTTGTCGGCTTTTTGATCGGAGGTGATAATATCGGGACTTGTTGCTAAATCGTAATCTTCTATTAGCGCTTGTACTCCCGATGCTGACAGCTTGGCTTCAATAAAATTGTAATCTGTTAGTAAGCTGTATAATTTATCTGAGTCTGAAGTCGCTGCTAGCTGACTTGGCAGGATTCCCAAACAGTGCGTCTGTTCTGCGGGCTGCATTTTATCCAGCCCTTGTGTAAACTCGCTCATAAATTTGTGGATGTCTTTTTTAAATGTATGCGATCGCTAGCTGCACCTTGTCCAAAACTCGATCGAGAAAGTTTTTTCGCTTACTTTGCTCGTTTACTTAGCATGGCATATTTGAAGGCTATTTGCTACCGGGCTGCTGCCCTCGGTTTGGTGAGGCTTCGATGAATCGCTGGTTTTTTGGTCTGAGTCTGCTTTGAGAATTTCCCAGGCCTGCGATTACCATCAACTGCGGCCAATATAATTCAACTTAACAGCGCTAAATCTGCCGGTCGACAACTATCTGACATATATCTTTGTTTTTCTTAACATAACGGGTTTTGGGCAATGATTGTCGATCGCTCCACACTACCAATTGATTTGAGATTTGAGATTTGAGATACTTCGACTTCCTTCGGCTACGCTCAGGAAAAGTCGCGAGCGTACAAGTTTGAGAC
Source organism: Microcoleus sp. ARI1-B5 (assembly GCF_036705795.1). Taxonomy (NCBI): domain Bacteria; kingdom Bacillati; phylum Cyanobacteriota; class Cyanophyceae; order Oscillatoriales; family Microcoleaceae; genus Microcoleus; species Microcoleus sp. ARI1-B5. Next base: position 373,765 of record NZ_JAUBVK010000005.1, on the reverse strand, counting down.
GGAGGCTAGGGCTCACGCCCTTACGATTAAAGAATTGACTTGCAGCTCCGCGAATCTGGAAAGTTGAACATTGGTCTAAAATTTGGGGCCAGGACTTAAGTTGGCAGCCTGTACCCGTTTTTGGGCGGAGTTAAGCTAAAATTTTTGAGCGATCGCCATCCTGTTTGATGTGCCAACAAGACTTGTTTAGTGAAATACGATGCCGAATGCTCTAATTTTCGGTCAATGGGGCTGCATCAGCCTGCTAGATGTCCGCCTGCTTGGGTTTCGTACCTCAGCCGCACCTGCAACCTGCTTGGCTCAAACCTCCCGGAAAGCTTTGCAGGTGCGCCCCGTTCCTTTAAAATGTAGAATAGGACTTGCACTCTTAAACCGGGTTTCTAGCTAAAATCATTGGTTTGGCCACTAGCTACTCAGGAAGAAATCGGTTTTCTGACTCTCGGGCGCGCAAGTCGCGATCGCAAATCAAGAAGTATTTAAGTTTAGAGACAAATTTCATGGATGTTATCGAGTTTTTTGAGTTAAGTGCAGGCAAATGGTTTTCCCAGCGCACCGTACACAATCTCAATTCTGGGGAATTGCAAGCAGGTAAATCCGACCTCAAAATAGAAATGCTGACAGCTAGCGATGCAGCAGTCGTCAAACTTTGCCAACAGCACTCGATTAACCCGGACTCAACTGGGCTAAAGGGCGTTCGGATTTCTTGGGACGGTACTCCCGATCGCAACCAAGCTAAACAAATTGGTTCTACAATATTAGCGATCGTACCCAATCCCGACAATCCCAGCGAAGGCAAGGTGTTGCAAGAGAAGGGAAACAGCCGCTACGTGATGGGCGGCGACGATGTACTGACATTGATTACAGAATCAGATACCGTCCATGCTGAAGAAAGGCTGTGGTATCTCATCCCCAATCTGCGGCTGCGGACTAGCGTTGTTAAGCAAGCTAACGGTACCGAACAAGCTTCTTTTTGTTCGGAAATTCGGATGGGTGCAAGTCCGAAAAGTTAACTTTCGTTGACAGTTGACAGTTGACAGTTGACAGTTGACAGTTGACAGGGAAGCAGTCAGATTTCATTGGTAATTGGGAAAAAGGTCATTGGTCATTGGTCATTGGTCATTGGTCATTGGTTATTGCTCCGGCTTGACCAAACTCACACTCTTTGGCGCTATATCCATTCCCAAAATTCAGACCTTATTTGTCCTTTCTCCTTTCTTTCTGCGGCCTTGGAGGGCAACGGCTTTTAATTTGGTGTGAAAATCAGTGTGTTTGACAACTGGGAATGATTTTGTCAGAGGTTTGTCGGTTAATGGGCGATCGACTTCAGCTCGATCGGCTAGGGCGGTCACATCGACATCTTCATATACTACAACTTCTGTATTTTCTTTGGTGCGATCGTCCGCGGCGGGCAGTTTTTCTGTTTCCTGGGCCTCTGTATTCGGGACTTCTGCATCTGGCGCGCGATCGAGTTCTGTTTCTGACTGCTCGAACAAATCTAATTCTGCGACACCGACTTCCGATTTTGGGTGCGATAAAATTATATCGTCCTGCGGTCGCCCTGCATCACTTTCAAAGGTTAAATTTTGAGGAAAATTGTTGCACACTAACCGTTCAAACTCGCGATTGAAATGATAGAGCGGTTCGCCTATCCGCTGCCACATACTCAATAGCTGTCCGACAGAAACAGCCTTGTAGCGCCCTTGATAAAGGGCTTCAACCACTGCTAAACGCACCCAATAGCCGGGATACTTGGTCAGCCATTCACCCGCCAATTTCTCTGCTTTTTTGCCACCTAGGTCAAAACCGTAGTGAACCAGCAGAGCCGCTGCTTGTGCAGATATTGCCGTCACTTCTGTCATGGGAATTGGTAATTAGTCCTGCCGTCATTAGTCATTAGTCAAGAGTCCTGCCGTCATTAGTCATTAGTCCTGCCGTCATTGGTCATTAGTCCTTAATCCTTGGGAATTGGTCATTAGTCCTTAATCCTTGGGAATTGGTGAATTGAAAATTGGTGAATTGGGAATTAGTGAATTGGGAATTGGTAAATTGGGAATTTTTTTGGGCTTCGTTATTACCAATTACCAATTACCCATTACCAATTACCAATTACCAATTACCAATTACCCATTACCAATTACCCATTACCAATTACCCATTACCCCTTCCAAATTATCTATTGCCAATTACCCGTTACCCATTGCCCAATTGAATTAATCGGATAAACGCACGCCTCCTTCTACTGTTCGCACGTCCCCGGAAAAAGGTTGGGGTGTACCGTTCCAGTTGAAGTCGCTAATTCTAAATGTCAGGCTGCCGACTTGACGCTCAGGATTAAAACGCAAAATAATTGCATAGCTGCGGCGGCTGTATTCTAAAGTGTAGTTGGTACTGATTGTTTCCTTGCTTTCTAAATTAATAGCACTTTGAAACCCGACTCGAAAGCCTCCGTAAACTTGCTGCACCAGTCCAAAAGACAGAACTTTCAAATCTACTAGCCGATCGAACAAATAAGGCGATACCCCGTCCCGCGCTACCTGAGTGTAAGTCACGTTAAATCCAGTGTAGTCGAGGAAAGGGCGGGAGAAATGGCCGAACTGCCCTTGAATGCCGATGCTGCTGGCGATCGAATTTTGTCTGTCGCCGCTGCTGTAATAAGTGCCAACTCCCCGGACTCCCAAGGCCAGTTGCAAGAAAGGAACCACCGGCGTGCGCGTGTACCTCAAACCTTGGGTGGGAGTGCGGGGCAGCGGTTGACCTTGCCACAGGTTGAAGCCGCGGCTCAAGGCGATGCTGGCTTGGGCGCGGCCCAAATCGATGCGGTTGTTTTCGCGCACTGGTTCGAGCAAGTCTGGTCGATCGGTGTCAGCATTGATAAATTGATACCCGGCTTGATAGCTGAAATTGATGCCTGTGCTGCCGATTTGCATCTGCGGCGAAGTGAGGACGGCCCCCAGGCTGCTCTGCACGGTTTGCTCGCCTAGAGAACCGTTGAAGAGCCGATCGCGATAACTATATTCTGCTGCCAGAGAGTGAGTGCCGATCGACTGTCGCAGGCGCAAATTGCCCCGAAAGCTGTTTTCCGGCAAATTCGGGAAATTGTCGAAACTCAGAAATATCGCCGATCCTTCCAGGTTTGTGCGCGGGCCCAGAGTCGCCCCCAACCTGGCTTTGAGCCCGTAGCTGTCGGGGAAAAACGGATTGCCGCCGTGCTTTTCGACAACCCGCTGGAGGTAAACTTGGGGCGTCAGGCTCAGCCGCACGGGCCCGTTTTGCAACACTTCAAAACCGCACTCGGCGAACAAACCGCCCCTATCGCCCCCGTCGTAGCCAAAGGTCAAACAAGGGCCGTTCTGCTGCCGGCTGTCAAACACTTGTCTGCGGGGATACACGGGTATTTTGATGCGGTTGTCGAACACCAAGCGGGGCGAATTTGTGACCAATTCCTCAGCCGTGGGCGAAATCCTTCTAATCGTTGCCCTCCGGGCCCTGTATTCGAGTTCTGGCGGGGAAAATGGGTCGTTGGTAATCCGAATGTTGGTTGCTACTCTCGCGCCGTCTGGCAGGAGTTCCAGGCGTTCTGCTTCAAAGCGGATGCGGTTGACGGCGCCGGTAATTTGGGGGGCTGCTAGCTGTCCGCCGCCCCCGATGGTAATATTTGCGGCTCCGGGGGATTTGACTCCGCGCAGGGGCTGCTGGCTGGTAATTCGATCGCTCAGGGGCTGTTCGAGAATGGTTCCGGCACTGATATCTGTGGGCAGTGTGGGCGTCAATTCGCTACCTGCTGCGGGCAGGAATATTTCGCCGCTGGCTTGTTCGACTGCGCCGGAGTTGAGGCCGAGATTGAATTCCATCTGCCGGCCGCGGACTACTTGTTGGCCGCGGGTATAGGCGACATTACCGGATGCTATCACTTGGCGGGTGACTAAGTTGACGATCGCGCGATCGGCATCAATCACAGTTTGCCGGAACCGCACCACAACCCTACCAACCGCCGTGACAATTTGCTGCTTGTCGTCAAATTCTTGGCTGTCGGCCTTAACTTCGATCGTATCAGCCGGACTCACAGGAAACGGCACCGTCCGCTGATTGGGTGCGGTGCGGACTCCCGGCACTGGCGCTGGTTTGGGCTTCGGTTTCGGCGCTGGGGGCGTTCGGGGTGCGGGCGTCGTTGGCCCTGGGGGCGCCGTTGGAATTTCCAACTGTTGCTGCCCGCTGTTTCGCTGTTCTGGCGCGGGTTCTGGAATGGGAATCTCCGCAGGTACGGGGGCGTTATCTTCTAACTGTCGGCCTTGGGCCTGATACCCGCTTTCCTGCTGTCGGAGCGCATTATTGTCCTCTTTTCCTTGCTCCCCGGCAGTTCGTTGCCGATTCCGAGCGGCAATGGCATTTTCTACCGAACCCAATTGGTAAGCAGTAAACGAGGAATCTTTTTGAGCTTCCGCAGTTTCGGGTTTTCCCGCAGAAGCCCGACGCTGAAATCCTACCACTGCCTCGCCACTTTCCACGGAGGTGAGGGGGTCGGCGATTTCTGGAGGCTGCTGACTCGTGGCTGGGGTGGTGTCGAGGAGTGCTGCTCCTTCTGATAGCGGGGCGGGTGTTGGTTCTGGCTGAACGCTTTCTGGGCTTGGTTCCGGTATTTCTGCGGAGTTGCTGCGGGTGTCTGCATCGCCGGCCGCGACAGTGAGGGCGACTTTTTTGGGTTTTGTGATGTAGATGATGGCAGGGGGTTCTGGCGGTACCGGATAGGGCATAGTTACAACAGGTGAGTCATCCGATGTTAGATTTTAGATTTTAGATTTTAGATTTTACAGGGTTTTTTATAGCGGACAATTTATCATGCAAATTTTTGCATTTAACAGACAGTATTTCAAGGTTAACCGGAAATCTTCGGGTGCGCGGATCGCCTCACCCGCTCATCCTGAGAAACCCGGTTGCTTGGGACATTTTTCCTTGCCAAAGCCAATATTTTCCTCACAACCGGGGTTTCTTTTGCCACAAGATAACCTCGCTGGTGGTGCGAGGTCAAGTTTTGTTGGACTAATTTTTGCGGGTTTGGGGGCTGCGGTGGCGTGCCCCCGAGTCAGCGACGGAGATAGCTGGTTTATTCCATGTCTCTGCGGTTGGGGTTCCGGGCTGGGTCATTGGACAAAAATCCAAATATGAACAGGGAAACAAAGAATAGAACAACTACATTAACTACGATTTTGAGGGTTAGCACTGTGGGAGTCTCCAAAAATGGCATAATAGCGGGCTGATTTGCTGCTGTTGCGGCAACTTTTTTATCTTGACACTCCTCGACCTGAAGGTACGAGGATTCTTGGCTCTACGAACGACCTTAAAATTCACTATCCCGGAGGCAATACTTAAACTTTTCAACCGTGCGACAGCACAAACTGACGAGCCTAACTTAGTGAATCCTTTCTTGGTCTATCTCCCCAAGCGTACTAGGATACGAGCCTAGTGTTCGGGCGTGCCCCGCCCTACAATTCCAAACGACACAATATTTAGTTCTCTGGTGGTGGGATGTGATTGTTTTAATCCCAGGCTGTTTAGCGAGTTTTCGCCGCTCTTTGTCCAATGCTTTACGCCTAAAAGTGTGTCTTCCAACCGTTTCACTTCGGGCGAAGGAGTTTAACCTTGACCGTTCAATTATACTCGCAAGCCGTGCTAGAAGCACGGGGTTTTAGACCAAATTCTATGATAAGCTAAAGATTAGTCAATTTTATCTTTGCTTTTGAGGATTGTTGGCAAGTTGGTTTTTGCCCAATTCCAGATTTGCTCGACGATTTTTTCGACGCGCACCATGATTAAATCGAGCCATTCGAGCACTTGTTCTAGTGGGTGTTTAATGTAACCCATCGATTCGGCTTTGGTTTCTAAGTATTGCGCCTCGGGTTGGACGGCTGCGCTCTGATTTTTTGGTTGGGCGGGGTTTGTGGCGGGGGTGTATCTGCTGGGAAGCTGGGTGATTGCTGCTGGGGATTGGTTGTTTTGTGGGGTGTTGGGGTTTGTGTGTTTTGGCACTTGGGTTTCCTGTGCGCGTCCTGGGGTTGATTCTGCTGCGAGTGCAGAGCTATTTTCTGGAGTGACTGCTAAATTTGAGCCTTTTTGGGGTTGACTTTGTGGGACTTTTGCCATCAAGCTCTGTTTGAGCTGCGCCAGCATCCGGTGAATTGCTTCTGGGTAAGGCGATATTGAGACGGCGCTCGATCGACTTTCTGGCAATTCTACTAATTCTGCAAGTTCTTGCTTGACTTTTTGGCTGCTTTGTGATACCGAGCTTTGAGCTGCTGTCTCGGCTTCGGCACTTCCTTCGATTAAGTGCCCAGGTGCTGGTTCCCCGAATAAGTCTTGCCAATTCAGCCAAGGTCGATCGACCTTTGGGCTGTTTTGAGTTTTCTCTTCTAGTTGTCGCTGTTTCAAATAATACTGAATTGCAACCGCTTTCTCGGTATTATCACTTGCGGCCGTTTCTTTTCCCAGCAGGTGGTCTACTGACGACCAAATCATTTTTTCGATGTTTTGAGCGTATTTTTCGAGGATTTCGCGGGCGGAAAGCCCTAAATTGGTTTCTGGCGGCGATGTATCAAATTTGACTTCTTGGTTGTCGGGGGTGGTTTTGGCGGCTGGGGGGAGGGTAAATTCTTCGAGGTTGACGGCGGCGCGATCGAGTAATGTAACAAATGAGAGCGGATTGCCGGCTCGATCGAACTTGCTGTTAAAATTAGTTTCTAATTTTGGGATATTTTGGTCGATCGAATTTGATGCAGCAATCGACTGCTGTGCGGTGTTGGCAGGAGCGATCGGCGCGATCGCTTTTTGGACTAGGATGGAATTGCGGTCGATCGCGCCTTTGACTGCCAGGATTGATTCTCCAAACTGATTTCTTTTCACAGCAACCGGACTCGACTGAACCCAGGCCATCAATTCCCAAAAACGACGCACCGGCGCCAACTGAGATTTTTTAGCAGCCGACTCTAAACCGAGATTAAATTTTAATTCTTTTTGAGCAATTGAGCGCCGTTCGGGCCCGCAGTTGGCTACTTCCCAAGTTATGCGACTTTCCAGCAGTTCTTGCTGTTCGGGTGTCAAAATATCTAATATCTGATTTTCATCTCCCACCAAGACTAAAGTGCGGGCGGGGATAAAACTCGCGATTCCCTCCACTTTCGGTTTGCTGTCAAATTGAGTTTTAGCCAGCGGATGTTCTAAGACGGAAGTTGTTTGATACTTTGCAGTTTGTCTGATAAAGTTGATTGCTGGACGATCTAAATCGCGATCGGCTGTTTCAGTTGCAGGATTTGTCTGGATTAACAGCGGGAATCTGGCTAAAGTTGTGGCGGTTTGCGACGAGTTTAGCAAATTTTCAGCGAGGTTTAAGATTTGGTCGATCGAGCTTTCATCTGAAATTTCCCCCGGATACCAATTTCCCGAAAAATCGGAATTTTCGTCGCCGTCATATTCTTGAAGTTCGGGCAAATCTACTTTTTGGCTTGATTCCCGCAACTGTCTGCTCAACATTCGGGAACTTTGGACGAGCAAGTAAGCTGGATAAAGTAGAATTTGGGTGGCGCTGAGGGTTGCTGCTTGAATTTGTCGCCAAGTGCGATCGCAATTATCGGCGACTTGGCGGGACTGTTTCGATATAAAATTTAATAGTCGGCTTTGGTATGGGCCCGAGTAACCGTTCGACATAAGTTTAATTATTGAATTGCTGATTTTAGATGCGCGCCGGAATTGCTGAATTTTGCAGTAAAATCCAACCTGGATCTGAATCGCAATTTCAAACCCTCTGAAACCTTTCTTTCTTCGCGTCTTCGCGGTTCAATTCCGCTCCCGATTCCTGCGCAAGTCCTATTTTAGCTAAAAATGAACGCTTCTGTGCCACCTGCTAGCAATAATATTTCTGAAGTTGTAGAGAAGTTGCGCCGCCTCAGCCAAGTGGAGGTTCAGTCTGGCTGGAGGTACTGCGATTGTGACTCGGCTGCTGCGGGTTCGGTAGGTATTTCTAACGGGCCGGTTGCCGAACTTAACGGGAAAGGACATATTGCTTGGCCGTCTGGGAAGCAAGTTGTTTATTTAGGGCAGAAATTTGTAATTCCCGACAATTTGCACGGCTATCCTGTGCTTGGTTTGCGGTTGCTGCTGGGCTTGACTTGGTGGGCAGAAGATGCTGCTATTTTTGTTAACGGTGAGTTAGTCGGGCGCGGCGATTTATTTGATTGTGCCGATCGAGTTTTGTTGAGTGCGTCGGCCAATCCGGGCGATGAATTTTTAGTTATTTTGCGTCTGGTAAGTCCGGGTCACGATAACGGTGCTTTAGTGCGATCGATTTGTTTGTACGAAGCGGCGGACTCTACTTGTTTCGATCCGGGTTTTGTGGCTGCGGAATTAGAGATTTTGCAAAATTCGCTGACTCTAAATCTAGAAAATAAAAATTCCCAATACCTCCCCACCGAAATCATAGCAAGTCCACCCTGGTTTGTCAAGGGGGAAATGCTGCAATCTGAGATTGATTTGGCGCTTGGTTTGATTGATTGGTCTGCTGTGTGCGATCGCCAAAAGTTCGATCGATCTTTGTCTGTTTTGCGGCACAATTTACTGGGATGTCTGCGGGCTTTTTCTGGGGAGTTGGATGATTTAACCGCAGAGGGCGCAGAGGGCACAGAGGGAGAAAGAGGCAGGGTTTCTCAGGTTGGAGAAAATCAGAACAGTACATCTATATATATAGGTGAAAATCGGAACAGTACATCTTTTGTTGCGGATTTAAATGATTTAACCGCAGAGGGCGCTGAGGACACAGAGGGAGGAAGAAGGGAGAAACTTTCTCAGGTTGGAGAAAATCAGAACAGTACATCTATATATATAGGTGAAACTGGCGATACAGCTTTTCTCAATCAAGTCAGGCACTCGCCAGCCAATCACCAATTACCAATTACCAATTACCAATTACCAATTACCAATTACCAATCCCGACCTGACTCACTTGAAACTTACCATACATCTATATATACAGGTAAAATCTATTTGGTCGGTCACGCTCATTTAGATTTAGCTTGGCTGTGGCCTGTCCCGGAAACTTGGAAAGCGGCGGAACGAACTTTTGAGTCGGTATTGAAATTGCAATCAGAGTTTCCCGATTTAATTTTTTGCCATTCAACTCCAGCGCTTTATGCTTGGATGGAAGAACACCGCCCGGACTTATTTGCTGCGATTCAAAAACAGGTGGCCGTCGGACGCTGGGAAGTTGTCGGCGGGATGTGGGTTGAACCGGATTTAAACTTGATTTCGGCTGAATCAATGGTGCGGCAAGTTTTTTACGGACAGCGTTATGCGAAAGAAAAGTTTGGGGAATTGATGCGGGTGGCTTGGCTACCGGATACTTTTGGTTTTGGGTGGCAATTACCTCAGATTTTGCGGCAAGGTGGAGTTGATTATTTTGTGACGCAGAAGTTGTGCTGGAATGATTCGACCCAATTTCCCCACGGTGCGTTTTGGTGGGAAGGGTTGGATGGTACTAAAATATTTAGCATGATGTCTGGCGCGATCGGCGAAAGTGTAGAATCTGTAAAAATGGCAAGTCATGCTTTTGACTGGCAAGTTAAAACTGGTTTGCAGGATGCTCTTTGGTTGCCGGGAGTTGGCGACCACGGCGGCGGCCCGACTCGTGATATGCTTGAAGTTGCTAAACGCTGGAAGTTGTCGCCTTTTTTCCCAAATTTACAGTTTGCCAAAGCGGTTGATTATTTGTCTTTGATTGAGAGTCAGTTTTTGCCGGAAGTTGCGAAATCTGAGTCTCAATCTGATGTTTCGCAGCCAAGTCCGGAAAATTTGCCACTTCCGAAAACAGTCGAAACTTTGACGGATGTCGCATCTGGAAACTTGCTCGAAAATTCGGCTACTTTGCGCGAAACTGAAACGCAGCAGCCGCCAAGTCGGGAAAATTTGCCACTTCCGAAAACTGTCGAGAATTTGTTGGATGTCGCACCTGAAAACTTGCTCGAAAATTCGACAGCTTTGCGCGAAACTCGAACTTCAACCGCCGAAACTCCCGCAAGTTTGGAATCTGGGAAAGTTGTCGAGAATTTGTTGGATGTCGCACCTGGAAACTTGCTCGAAAATTCGGCAACTTTACCCGAAAGTCGAATGAAGTCGCCGGAAAACCCGGAAAGCTTGAAATTTCGGAAAACAGCCGAGAATTTGTCGGCATTAGATAGTAATTTTTCCGCCACAATGTCGGAATCAGAACCTGAATACCTTGATTTCTCAACAGAGATTCACAACGAGAAATCCCAACTAAAAAATTCTCCCCCTCTCCCCCTCTCCCCCTCCCCCACTCTCCCAATTTGGCAAGACGAACTTTACTTAGAATTCCACCGGGGTTGCTACACGACTCGCGCCGACCAAAAACGCCAAAACCGCCGCTGCGAAGAATTGCTCTATCAAGCGGAATTGCTGTCTTCGATCGCAACTATTTGCACCGGCGCGGTTTATCCGAAATCTGAGTTAGAATCGGCTTGGAAACAGGTGTTGTTCAACCAGTTTCACGATATTTTGCCCGGTTCGGCGATCGCCCAAGTCTATACTGATGCTAATCTAGCCTTTGCCGAGGTCGATCGCGCTTGCCGCCAAATCCTGCTACAATCTTTGGATGCCATCGCTGCTCAAATTTCTCTGCCGAAGCCACCCCAGCCGGACGCTCAACCGATTTTTGTTTTCAATACTCTCAATTGGTCGCGCTCTGAGGTTGTCGCCCTACCCCTTCGGGATTCCGCTTGGCAAATTTGCGATTTGTCGGGACAGCGGTTGACGAAGCAGATTGTTAAGGGCGATCGGCTCCAACCGCAATCCGAATTTACACTGTTATTTTCGGCAGATCGTGTTCCGGCGATCGGCTACCGCCTGTTTTGGCTCTGTCGTGACGCTCAAACCGTAGAGCGTGCGTCCGCCAGCCCAGCCACCGAAAAACAGACAGATTTATCGAAACTTACATACGGTATAGCACAAAAAAACACGCCTTGTCAAGAAACGCATTTTGCAGCCCAAGAAATCGTCTTGGAAAATGAACTTATTCTGGCAAAAATAGACGCAAAAACTGGCAATTTATCCAGCATTTGGGATAAAGCAAACAACAGAGAAGTCCTGAATGCAGCCGGAGGCAATCAACTGCAAGCCTTTCAAGACAGCGGTCAATATTGGGATGCTTGGAACATCGATCCGAATTACCAAAAACATCCATTACCCGCGCCGATACTCAAAGAGATTTATTGGGTAGAGCGGGGAGAAGTGCGGCAGATTTTGCGCGCAGTTCTGCAAATTGGTAAATCCGAGTTTCGCCAAGATTATACAGTAGAAATAGATTCGCCGCTGCTGAAAATTAAGACAGTCGTAGATTGGCAAGAAACTCACGTTTTAGTGAAAACAGCCTTCGGGTTAAATGTCGAAGCTGATTTTGCAACTTGCGAAATTCCCGGCGGTGCGATCGCGCGCACAACCAAACCGCAGACACCCGCCGAAAAAGCCAAATGGGAAGTACCGATTTTGCGTTGGACGGATATCAGCAATGACGGTTTTGGAGTTAGCTTGCTCAACGATTGCAAATACGGTTGCGACATTCAACCAAATCAAATTCGGCTGACTTTGCTCAGGGGTTCGACTTGGCCGGATGAAGCAGCAGATAAAGGAGTTTCCGAATTTACTTGTGCAGTCTATCCCCACGCTGGAAATTGGCAAGATGCCGGCACAGTTCGACAGGGGTACGAGTTAAATTTGCCGCTGCTGGTAAAAGTCTTGCCAAAATTCGAGGAAAACCGAAATCAGACTCTGCCGGCAGTTGGCAAGTTCTTGGATTTGTCCGCCGAAAATTTAGTGTTGGTGGCGTTTAAACAGTCGGAAGATGATGCTAATCTGTGGATTTTGCGCTGTTGCGAGTCTGAGGGGAAACAGGCTGTGTTAGAGTTGGATAGCGATTTGGGATTGGAGATTTTAGAGTCAGTAGATTTGTTAGAAAGGTCGGCAAATTTGTCGGAAAAGTTGCCTCAGGGGCGAGGTTTTAAGATAGAACGTTGGAAAATTGCGAGTTTTGCTGTTTTAAGGAACCGCGTTGGCGTAGCCTGCGCGTAGCGCTTAGGCGCTAAGGACGCGAAGGAAGAGGGGAAGGGAACAAGGGATAATCTCAAAACCTAGGGTAATGCCGCTTTTTAGTACAGCCAAAAATACGCAATTCCTAAGGTAACGACAGTCAGCGGCAGCCCGAACTGCAAATGCTCTTTAAATGTTAAATTATAGCCTGATTTTCCGGCTGCTTCCGCGACAATTAAATTAGCCACAGAACCTAACAAAGTTAGATTTCCCGCCAGAGTAGAACCCGCTGCCAACAGCAGCCAACCTTGCGTATCTGTTTTGACAATTACCGATTGCAGAACTAACACGGCTGGTACGTTGGAAATTAAGTTAGACAGAATTACTGTGACTCCCAACAAACTCAGCGGTGTACCTGTGAAATTAGTTAAATTTTCCAACAAACCCAGTTGTTGAGTTGCCTTGGTAATCACAAACAGTCCCGCAAACATCGCTAGCAAGTTCCAGTCAACTCCTTGCAAAATGCGATCGGACTTGACGCGCCTGGTAATTAACAATATACTGGCAGCTATCCAGGCAGATTCTGCTAAAGGTGCTCCCGCTAAAAAAGCTACTAAAAGTCCTGCTGTCACAAACAAACTTTTTGCCAGTAATGGCTTGAACAAGCGATACCGGACTTGGGGAACTTCCGGCAAAGATTTGCAAGAACGCACTTCTGGATAAAGGAACCACAGCCAAGCTACTTGCACCAACAAACAAATTAAAGCTATCGGTGCGAGAGAACGGGCAAATTCTAAATAACTAATTCCCGAAAAAGCACCGACGAGAATATTTTGCGGGTTGCCGCTCACAGTTGCTACTGAACCTAAATTAGTGCCTCCCGCTAAAGCCAAAAGATAAGGGATGGGATTGAGAGATAAAGAGCGAGTCAGGCTCAGGGTTAAAGGAGCGAGTAAAATCGCAGTAGTGTCGTTGAGAAAAAATGCTGATAGAATGCCGCTGCCAAAAGTAACGGCTGCTAAAATGCCGAAAGGAGAACGAGTGAAGCGAGTTAAAAACTCTAAGGCTAGTTGAAAAAAACCGGATGCTCCCAAAGCTGAATTAACGACCATCATTCCTAACAAAAAAACGATCGTACTTGGGTCGATCGCCTGCCAAGCAGTTTTCAGGTCGAGTATCCCCAAAGCCACCGCACAAGCTGACCCAACAATAGCGATCGCCGCCCGGTTCATCCGCAGCCCGGGCAAATATCCCAAACCGAAACCCAAGTAAGTCAGTCCCAACACTAGATATTTGAATGTTATCATAGATACTTAAAACCCTTGATTGCCGATTTTTTCCATTGTCGAGGATGCTAAAAGTACAGGAGGGTAATTGCAGTTAAACCTGCTGGTACCGCAGCTAGCGGGAAATATCGCCTGCAGGCGGTCTACCAACTACAGCAACTGCTAAGACGTTTAGGACGTTCTCGCATTGCACAAACACAGTCGGTCGATTGCACCTTCGTCCAGGGCTTCTTCTTTCCTTCGGCTGCGCTGGCCGACAAGTTTTCCTGACATTAGTTACATCCGTTACATCCGTTATATAATCCGTTGCCGAACTTCTTCCTTCTGCTATAAAAACAAACACAGGGGTTGCAAGGGAAGCGAAAACCAGCGTGCTGGACTAGCTGTAATTTTGTTACAAATTGTAACTTTTTTCAAACAACAGGTTAAATTTAGTTTCACAAAAAAGTTAAATTCCAGAAAGTAAAATTAATTACAGTCGAGTTAAGCTAAAAGTGTTTGCTAAAAAAAGTCATTCAAGCAACCCAGAAACCAACAATTCTCACTTGACCGACATGGGCGACGATTTCGCGGTCACGAAAGTTTCGTCCAACAAACAAGTCGAACAGGATTGGTATCGAACTCTCTACGACAATTTTCCGGGCATTTACTTCGTTGTAGACGCTTTGGGAAGAGTTTTTTCACTCAATCAATACGGCGAGTCTCGCCTCGCCTACAGGTCGCAGGAATTAATCTGTCATTCAATTTTTAACATATTTTACTGCCAAGATCGAGAGAAAATGCAGGCGGAATTTGCGGGATTGGCACACCCGAAAAACGGTACCTCAACTCCAAAAGTTGCCTGTTGGGAAGGCTACTTGACTCGCAAAGACGGCAGGATTATCTGGGTAAAAGCAACCGCGCAGGCTTTGCCTGCTGTAGACTGGAAAATAGAGGAAAATAGCGACGGTAGCTCAATTGCCAATTTCCAACGGCCGGCTGTCTTGTTAGTTTGCGAAGAAATTAAGGCCGCTTCGTCGGTAGCAGCGGTATCCAAGCCGCCCCAGTGTCAGGAAAATTGGCGCCATCCAACTTTGGCGATCGCAAAATTAGCCAAAAGTCAAATTAAAGAACGCAACAATATAGGAGACTTCATCCGCGAAGTAACAGAAACCGCTGTCAGTATTGTTAAGTGCGATCGAGCCAGCATTTGGTTGTACGGCGAAGACAAAACGCAGCTTCACTGCATCGACTTTTACGAACAAAATACGAAACTCCATTCCGTACAAATAATCATCACAGCAGCCGACTGTCCGGCATATTTTCAAGCCTTAAAATCGGCCAAATCCATCGCAGCGGTGGCAGCAGAAAATGACCCGAGAACGCGAGAACTTGCTGGTCTTTATTTTGCAGGTCGGGGTACGACTTCCCTGTTAAACGTACCGATTGTGCTGGCAGGTCAAATGTTGGGAATAGTCAGCGCCGAACGCCTGGGTTCCGGCAGCGAATGGACGGAAGAAGAACACGAATTAACCAAAATATTAGCAGAATTTGTATCGTCAAGTTTGTCAGCTAGCGAAAGCTTAAAATTAGAAGCAATGCGGCGCGAACAGCAGCAAAACTTGCTGAGCCAATACTACGACCAACTAGAAGAAAGAGTAGAAAGACGCACTGCCGAACTCAAAAAAGCCAACAAAAGACTGAAACAAGAAATAATCAAAAGAAAACAAGTAGAAGCAGAAATGCGCCGGCAGCACCAAGAACAGCAAATTATTTTTGATTCCCTGCCGGCGATGATTTGGTACAAAGATACGGAAAGCCGCCTGCTGCGAATTAATCAAGCCGCCGCTGCATCGAGAGGTTTGCCCGCAAATCAACTAGAAGGAAAATCATTTTATGAAATCTATCCAGACGAAGCAGAGCAATATTATTTAGAAGATTTGGAAGTAATCAATTCCGGCGTTCCCAAACTGGGAAAAGTCGAACTGCTGCCGAATGTCTCCGGTCAAAAATGCTGGGTGCGGACAGATAAAATACCTTGCCGCGATGAATCAGGTCAAGTGGCAGGTGTGATCGTGTTTGCCGTAGATATTACTGATTTGATTAGAGTCGAAAGAGAACTGCGAGAATATCGCGATCGCCTCGCCGAAAAACTCGAGAAACGCACTGCTATGTACCGACAGGCAATGGCAGCTTTGTACTCGGCAAATACGCAAATGCAACAGCTCATGAATAACAGCTATTTGGACGAAAATGGCAGCAGCACAGCAGCAGCGCGCTTGCTCGAATGCGAAGCTTATTTTGAGGCGGTTGCTGTCGCTGACCGCGACACAATTTTGAGCGTCAGCACCGATTTTGCCGAACTGTTCGGTTACGAACCTGCGGAAATGGCGGGAATGAGTTTGCTGGAACTGCTGTCGCCAAAATCTTACAAAGTGGCGCCGCAAATGATTTCCGCAGCTAACAATACCGTCTGTGAAACTATTTTTCTCAGGCGGGACGGAACTGCTTTTCCTGCTGACGTGCGCAGCAAATTCGTGGTTCGCGAAGGTCGTTTGGTGCAGGTGAAAGCAGTGCGAAACCTCACGGAACGCAAATTAATAGCAGCAGAATTAGAACGATCGCGCTCTTTGTTGCACGCTACCCTGGAAGCAACGGCAGACGGCATTCTCGCCGTTACTACGGCCGGAGAACTGATTAGTTTTAACGAAAAGTTAGTCCAAATGTGGGGAATTCATGAAGAAGTTAGAAACTCAATGGATAGAACGGTGAGGCTGACATTTCTCACCAAGCACGTTAAAGATCCGAGGGCTTTTTTACAGAGAGTTAAAGAAATTTATAGCGATGCGGAGTCAAACGGCTGCGATATTCTCGATTTTAAAGACGGCCGGACTTTTGAACGCTACACGCAGCCGATTCGAGTCGGACAAAATATTATTGGCAGGGTGTGGCGCTTCCGCGATATTACTTCTCGCGAAAAGGTGACGGCAATGTTGGGAGATTCTCAACGGCGCTTTCGGGCAATTTTTGATTCTTCTTTCCAATTTGTCAGCTTGTTGAAACCGGACGGCACTCTGCTGGAAGCTAACCAAACTTCTCTGGATTTTGCGGGAATTAAGCTGCGGGATGTGGCAAACCGACCGTTTTGGCTCTTGCCTTGGTGGGGAGTTTCTCCGGAAGTTCGGGAACAGTTGCAAGAGGCGATTTGTCGATCGGCAAAAGGTGAATTTGTCCGCTATGAAGTGGAAGTTCAAGGTGCAAATCGGACGGCAACTATCGATTTTTCTCTCAAACCGGTGGCAGACGAAACTGGTAAAATTGTCTTGCTGCTGCCGGAAGGTCGAGATATTACTGAAAGCAAGCAGGTGCAAGTCGCGCTGCGGCAGCAAGTTGAGCGGGAACGCCTGATCGCGCAGATTCAATCGCGCATCCGTTCTTCTCTGGATATCAAAGATATTCTCAACACTACAGTAGCGTCCGTGCGGGAGTTTTTGGCAACGGATCGCGTGATTATTTTCCGCTTCCGGCCAGATTGGAACGGGGATGTGGTGGTGGAGTCGGTTGGGGAAGGGTGGATGCCGCTGATGGGGATGGCGATCGAGGATTGCTGTTTTGCTAATACTTATGTGGGACAGTATTTGAAGGGCAGAATTCGATCGGTGGAGGACATTCAGGCTTCTAATTTGGCCGAGTGTCACGTCAATTTTTTGGCCCAGTGTCAGGTGAAGGCGAATTTAGTCGTGCCCATCGTGCAGCAGGGAATCGAACACCGCGACGGCAATCCTTCTTGTCAAGTGCCGAAGCTGTGGGGTTTGCTGATTGCTCACCACTGTTCGGCACCCCGCGAGTGGCAGCAGTTTGACATGGATTTGCTGAGTCAGTTGGCTACTCAAGTGGCGATCGCGATCGAACAATCTTTACTTTACCAGCAGCTAGCAGCAGCCAACCAGCGGTTGGACGGATTGGCGAATTTGGACAGTCTGACTCAGCTAGCTAACCGCCGCCGGTTTGACGAGGTGCTCAACCGGGAATGGGAACACTCGAGCAGTTCGGAACCGCTATCTTTGATTATGTGCGACATTGACTGTTTTAAACTTTACAACGACAATTACGGCCACCAAGCCGGGGATGCTTGTTTGCAGCAAGTGGCGCGGGCGATCGGGGATGCTTGCGCCAACGCACCCGCAGAACGCCTTTATTTAGCTGCTAGGTACGGCGGCGAGGAATTTGGGGTAATTTTGCCAAATACGGATCTCGCGACTGCACAGGCTTTTGCTGAGGGAATCCGCCGGCGCGTCAAAGCCCTAGCAATTCCCCACCTCAAGTCTGTTGTCACCGATTGCGTGACTCTCAGCATGGGGGTGGCGACGATTGCTGAAAATCAAAATTCGCCGAAGATGCTGATTGAAGCTGCTGATAAGGCGCTGTATCGGGCTAAGTCTGGCGGGCGCGATCGAGTTGAGAGTTAACAGTTGACAGTTGACAGTTGACAGTTGACAGTTGTCAGTTGACCGCAGTCATTAGCTTACTAAAAAAGATCGCCCAACCGGCATAAGGTTAGGGCGATCGCGGTACTATGAATCAGCATTTATTTATCAGACTCCGCGCGGAATTTTTCCGCATTTTCACCGATTTTGTTACAAAACTTTACCGGGAGCTGGGTAAAAATGTAGTCTTGGACGCGCGCTGACCTTAGAAACCCGGTTTCTTCATACATTTCTCGTTACTAAACCCAAAATATCGTAGAAACCGGGTTTCTCGCCCTGATTTTTGATTGATAGGGAAACCGCAGATAAAGGCAGATAAACGCAGATAAACGCAGATGCCTTTTCAGATATTTTTTTGAACCGCAGAGGGCGCAGAGGGCACAGAGGAAGAGAAGATAGAAAGAGAAGGCCCAAAAGAGTTCACAACTAATGACTAATGACTAATGACTACTGTCAACTGTCAACTGTCAACTGTCAACAGACTAACCTATTTAGCTAACAGTTTTTGAAACACCTCATACATATCCTGGGCCAACTTTTTAGGATTCCACAAAGGCGCGAGATGTTCGGGCTGCTTAGATTTTATCAAATGCTGTTTCACCGCATTTCTCAAGCCAGCATCGCGCCCAAACTTAACTCCCCACTGCGTGTATTCCTCCCAACTCCAAGCCGCACCGACATCGAGATTTGCACTTTTGAGAAAAGCGTAACCCATCCGCGAAAGATATTGGTCGCCGGATCTAGTTACTACTGGCAAATTCGCCCACAAAGCCTCTAAATTGTGCGTCCCGCCGTTGTAAGGATAGGAATCTAACAGCACGTCAGCTACATAATAAATAGCGCGGTGCTCTTCCTCACTTCTGGTTTGCCCGATAAACTTAATCCGAGCAAAATCTACTCCCTGAATATCGCATTCTTCGCGGTAAGTGCTGTGAATAACATCGGTGTCGCCTTGACCTTTGCGAATCAACATACTATCTGGTACTTCCTTAAGTATTTTAACTTGAGCTTGCACCATTTCAGGATTAGTTTTCCGACCCGGAGCCACACATAGATAAGCCATTTGATCCAAGCCAATTCCGAGGGCATTTCTAATCGCCTCTCGATTCACGGGAATGCTTTGCAGTTCGCCAATTGCTACGGAACAACTAGGCAATCTCACTAACTGTTCTAAGTAATTTTTTTCGACGCCTGGGGGGTGAGTGTGTTCGTCGCACAGAAAGTAGTGATTGTCCGAAATGTAGGGCGCATCGAATCCCAGCCAAGAAACGCAAATTCCCGCCGGATATGAGTGCAGAACTTCGACATTTGTCGGCACTGTCATCGAGTCTAAATCTATTAAAACATCCAAATCGTCTTGCACTACTTCGGCGAGGATTTCGCCGCCGTCAGCAAAGCCGTTGGGATATTTTTTGGGCGAGTAAAACTTGCCCGCCATTTCTTCAAACCGCTGCGTAACTTCATCTCGGTTGAGTTTGCCGGTGACGTAAAGGTGAACGTGGGGGGTGATGCGGCTTAATTCGCGAATTAAGGCTTCGCTGCACCAACCTACTGAGTGGCGGCGGAAGTGTTTGGAAAGGAAGCCAATTTTTAAAGGCTGTTGTTTTGTGCGGTAATTTGCGGGTTTGATTCTGTTGATTTGCTGCCGCTGCGGGACGGCTTTTTGGTAGTATTCTTTGGCAATTAGTCGGTAAAAACTGGCATTTTTTTCGCGGTTGTCTCGCAGGTGGGAAACTGCAAACAAAAAGATTTCGTAAAGCAGTTTGAGTTCGATGACGCTAAAGGTTTCGACTTTTTCGTAGCAGAGTTTTTCGATTTCTTCGAGTTTCTGAATTGCCTGTTGGCTGACTCCTGATTGCAGGTAGGAAAAAACGTAGGCTGTGGCTGACATGACTGGGGCATTTTCGCCGCAGAATTCGCAGTATTTGTCGGCGACGCTGCGGGCTCTGGCGAGGTTGGTGGAGTGGCTTAGCAAGTCGCACAGTTGTTGGTGGGCTTCGCTGTATTCGGGGTTGCATTCGATCGCCTTTTCAAAAGATGCGATCGCATCCAACGGCTTATCTTGCTTCTGAATGTGTCCCATCCGGCAGTAAACCTCTGCCCAATCCGGTTTTAACGCCAAAGCTTGCTGATAGCTGGCTAAAGCTTCTTCCAGCCGCCCCTGCATGGAAAAACAACTGCCGAGGTTCGCGTGAACTTCCGGCCAATCTGGCTTAATTTTCAGAGTATTTTGGTAATTAGCAATCGCTTCTTCGTACTTGTACTGCTGCATAAAAGAATTGGCTAAATTGAAGTGCAGCACTTCTAATTCCGGCTTTAAAGCTACGGCTTTCTGGTAGGAAGCGATAGCGGCATCGAGATTGCCTTGTTGCGATCGCGCGCTGGCGATGTTAGCATAGGCTTCTGCCCAATCCGGTTTAATGGCGATCGCTTTTTCGTAGCTTTCAATGGCTTCGGATCGCTTGCCTTGAGTGAAAAGCCGGTTGGCTAGGTTGAAGTGGAAGTCGGCGCCGACAAGCTGCGGGTTGAGTTCGGATGTTCTCTGAAAACAGGCGATCGCTGCTTCGACGTTGCCGTGTTTGTGATATACTTTCCCTAAATTCCAGTGAGCGCCCGCTAAATTTGGACTCAGGACGATGGCTTGCTGGTAATGGGCGATCGCCTCGGACAAACGCCCCATTTTGAAATACATACTGCCGATATTGGCGCGCACTTCGGCAAAATTTGGTTGCAATTCTAGGGCTTGAGAATACGATCGAATAGCTGCTTCAATTTTGCCTACCGCTTGCAAAGCATTGCCTAAAGTTACGTAAGCGTGGGTGTAATCAGGTCTAATTTTGATGGCTTGGTGGCACGCTGCGATCGCCTCTTTAATTTTACCTTTAACTAAAAAGTTTTCAGCCAGTTTTTTGTACGGTTCAACTTCTTGAAAATTGGCAACTTGTGTGCTATCTGGAACATTCAGCGAGGTAACTTGTTCGGAAACTTCAGCGGGGTTGGTAAACGGAGTATTTAAATTTTCAGGAGTGGGCCCTGGCGGCAAATTGATGCTGGAAGGCTGCAATCCATAGCCTTCATCTTTGTTGACAGATACTGGTTGTTGCTCGTCAGATTCTGTTTCTAATGCGAGAAATTTGCTATCGGTAGTTTCTTGCTGTTTTTGTGCGGTTAAACTCGATAGTTTCTCAGCAGCGCTGGCATTTTCCGGTTGCAGTTGCAGCACTTTTTGACAGCAAGCAATTGCTGCATCTAACTTTCCTTGCTGCTGCAAAACGCTGGCTAGCATCAAATTCACCGAGCACAAACCGGGATTAATAGCAAGAGCTTTTTGGTAATAATTTACCGCCTGTGCCAATTCCCCTAACTTGTAATACATACTGCCGAGATTCGCGCTGGCTTCTGCTAAATCCGGCTGAAGTTTTAAAGCTTGCAAATAAGCTGTAATTGCCATTTCTAGCTGGTTTTGGCCGTGCAGGGCATTGCCCGCTGTCAGGTAAGCGGGAGCAAAATTCGGTTGGAATTTGATTGCGAGGTTGCATTGGGCGATCGCCCTTGCAAATTCTCCTTGCAAAACATAAACCTCCGCCAACTTTTTATGAACTTCCGCATCTTTGGGATTGCACTCTAAAGCTTTCTGATAATTCTCGATGGCGCCACCGAGATATCCTGTATCTTTCAGGCGATTTCCCTTGACAAAATATGTTTTAGCTGATTCTAAATCCACCAAAAACTCTTGGATCATTTGCTCTGCCACTCTTACAGGTTTTACACTAATACTATTCAACCATTCTACCCACTCTCGGGCTCGCACAGACCAAGTACAGCCTCGATTGATATATTCTACCTGCTGTCTCAGATGAGTTTCAGCAATTGCACCGCCCGCACCCGTAAACTCTTTTAAAACTTCGACTGTCGCATCTAAAAACCGCCTTGTATATCCCTCCCAATCCGGTGTGCCTGCACGCTTCCAATCAGTTACCGATGCCAAATTTTCCACTACTGACATGGAAACTAGACGCGCAAATCCCGCAGTTGTTTCCGGCAAAGCTGCCAAATCACTCGTCACAATCCGGCAACCGCAGGCCATCGCCTCCATCACCGCAATAGATGACGTTTCCGAATAGCTATTCGGGTAAGCTAAAACCGCGACTGAACGCATTTGCCGGACGAGTTCGGGTTGCGGTACAGAACCGACATACTCGACGCCTTCTATTGCCTGACACTCTTCGTAAAGTTCACCGAATAAAATATCGTCAGCATTGCCGTCAATTTGGTGTACTTTCATGCTAGAAAATACTTTTAATCTGGTTCCGGGGACAGCTTGACGAATTTCGGGAAAGACTTTTAATAAAATATCGAGTCCGCGAAACGGAGTGCTGGTGTAAGCTAGAATTGGCGGTCGAGATTTTTGAGAATGGATAGAAATATTATCTGGAAAAATGTTAGCAAAACAAGGTGCGATCGCATTTCTTAAAACACAACTGCGATTAAAGTCAATCTCAAAACGCCGGTGAAATTGTTCGCGCTGCCAGTCGCTGACAAAAACAAAGGCATCGCCAGCATTAATTTCTTGCTGGTTATTGAAATCTTGGAGGAATACAAAGCTAGGTTCGTTATGAATCCACAAAATTAATTTAGTATATTCCCCCAAAAGCGGCTTGATTTCGAGCGCTTTACCGACTATATTGACTATAACCAAAAAATCGAGCGATCGCAGCAATTCTAAATTAGCATTGTCCGCTACCCGCCGCCTGCAATCAACACCGCGCGACATCCCCGACTCCGAAGTATTGTTGAGTAAAAATACCTCGTTTCCCAGGGCTGCCAGCGCCTCAGCCAAGTAACAAATAGCCGACTGAGTGCCGCCCAAAGGTTCGCGGTAAGGAGTTTCAATGTTGTAATCCCAAGTGTAGGTATCGAGAAATCCGATTTTCATTGCAAGGAAGAAGTGATTTGTTATTTGTTATTTGTTATTTGTTATTTGTTACTCGCTTGGGGTTGCCAATGCCCAATGCCCTGCGCAGGCCAATGCCCAATGACTGTGGTATAATCTTAAAACAATTGAGGAGTATCTAACATGACCACAGAACAAGACCCCGTAAAATTGATGAAACAGCAAGTCGGCTTTGCTGCTGCCGATCGCGTAAAATCAGGTATGATTGTCGGACTCGGCACGGGGTCAACTACAGCTTATACTATTCAAGCGTTGGGCGATCGCATAAAATCAGGTGAACTCAAAGATATCAAAGGAGTGCCGACATCCTTTCAATCAGAAGTATTAGCCAAACAGTACGGAGTGCCGCTGACAACTCTCGACGAAATTGACAGAATTGACGTAGCTATTGACGGCGCTGACGAAGTAGATCCCCACCTCAACTTAATTAAAGGTGGCGGCGCCGCCCACACCCGCGAAAAAGTAGTAGATTACCTCGCTGCTCAGTTTATTGTAGTAGTTGACAGTTCCAAAATGGTAGATAAATTGGGTTCAACTTTTCGCGTGCCCATCGAAGTTATACCGATGGCAATTACCCCCGTTACTCGCGCCATCGAAAAATTGGGCGGCAAACCAGAACTCCGCATGGGAATCAAAAAAGCCGGCCCAGTCATTACCGACCAAGGTAATATGGTAATAGATGTTCAATTTGATAACCTTGACAACCCTGGGGAATTAGAAAAAACTTTGAATAACATTCCCGGCGTGTTAGAAAATGGCTTGTTTGTCAACTGTACAGATTTGGTTTTGGTTGGCGAAATTAAGGACGGCAAACCCGTAGTCCGGGAGATTTCTAAATAGTCAGGACTTACTCATAGGTTGTAAAAAACTCTTTGTGGAACAGGCATCTTGCCTGTTCTTGTAAAAACGAATATAGCGGTTTTCAAAGAAGTGAGCTTCGGAAAAATGTTAACTTGTAGGGTGCGTCTCTCAACTGTCAACTGTCAACTGTCAACTGTCAACTCTTTATAATGCAATATCGCAGATTCGGCCGCACAGAATTATCCATGCCCGTCTTTTCCTGCGGCGGCATGAGATATCACCACAAATGGCAAGACGTGCCAGCAAATGAAATTCCACCAGACAATCAACAAAATCTAGAATCGACAATTCGCTACTCAATCGAATGCGGCATCAATCACATAGAAACTGCTCGCGGTTACGGCACTTCTGAGATGCAGTTGGGGTGGATTTTGCCGAATTTTCCCCGCGAAAACTTGATAGTTCAAACGAAAGTTTGTCCTCAAGCCAACTCCGAGGCATTTCGCGAAGAATTTGATAAATCCTTAGCTTATTTACAGCTAGAATACGTCGATTTATTTTCCATACACGGCATTAATACCTGGGAATTGCTAGAGGATTCTATGCGCCCGGGCGGCTGCTTGGATGTGGCGAAAAAGTTGCAAGCAGAAGGCAAAGTTCGGTTTATTGGTTTTTCAACTCACGGCCCGACGGATGTGATTGTCAAAACAATTGAAACCAATCAATTTGATTATCTTAACTTGCACTGGTACTACATCAATCAAATTAATTGGCCGGCAATTGAAGCAGCTAAACGTCACGACATGGGCGTTTTTATTATCAGTCCTTCCGACAAAGGCGGTCAACTTTACAACCCGCCCCAAAAGTTGGTAGATTTGTGCTATCCGCTGAGTCCGATGGTGTTTAACGATTTATTTTGTTTGTCGCACCCGCAAGTACATACTTTGAGTTTGGGTGCAGCAAAACCTGAAGATTTTAACGAGCATTTGAAAGCTGTAGAATTGTTAGATAGAGCTGATGAAATTTTGCCGCCGATATTAGCAAGGTTGGAAAAGGCAGCAATTGATAAATTAGGAGAAGATTGGTTTAAGACTTGGGACTTCGGTTTGCCAACTATAGAAAATACTCCCGGATGTGTTAACATTCGAGTGATTTTGTGGCTGTGGAATTTGGCGAATGCTTACGATACGATCGACTATTGCAAGATGCGCTACAACCTCTTAGGTAACGCCAGCCACTGGTTTCCCGGCCAAAAAGCCGATCGCCTCGACGAATTAGACTTGCGCCGCTGTCTCGCCCACAGCCCCCACGCTGCGAAAATTCCTAGTATATTGCAAGCAGCCGATCGGCTTTTTGGAGGCGAAGCCGTGCAGCGCTTATCCCAAGAATAACCTAAAAAAACCCGGTTTCGAGACAGAAACCGGGTTTGCGAGCCGGAGCACCTGAGACTTATTTACACGCACCTAATTAGCGTATGCTTGAAGTGTTGTCACCAACCTCGCCCATCCGTCTCACCCATTCGGGCGATAAAACTTTTTTTCTAAACTCGCTCCCATTTTGCTTTAATCTGAGATAAAACAGTTAATAATTCACTTAGGTATCTTTTATGACACTCAAACGCCGAGATTTCTTGTATATGCTAACGGCCAGCGTCGGAGCTATTACCGCAGGTGCTTGCCAAGCGTCAGGAAATAATGTACCGCAAGCAACTGCAATTGCAGAAAGCCCAAAAATAGCTCAAACTCCCGGGCCTTTTACACTGCCGCCTCTGCCTTACGAATACAACGCTTTAGAACCGCACATCGACGCGCGGACAATGCAATTTCACCACGACAAACACCACGCCGCCTACGTTAAAAACCTCAACGATGCTATCAGCAAATACCCTGCTCTCAAAAACGTAAGTGCTGAAAATATGCTGCGAGATTTGAGCAAAGTACCGGAAGATATTCGCACAACAGTTCGCAATAACGGCGGCGGACACCTGAATCACAGTATGTTTTGGGAAATCATGAGTCCCAAGGGCGGCGGCGAACCCACAGGGGCAATTGGCGCTGCAATTAAGCAAAGTTTCGGCAGTGTTGACGATTTTAAAGCAAAATTCAACGATGCCGGCGCCAAGCGTTTTGGCAGCGGTTGGGTTTGGCTAGTCCGCAATAAAGCCGGCAAGCTTGAGATTACAACTACTGCCAATCAAGACAGTCCTTTAGCTGATGGTAACTATCCAATTATGGGCAACGATGTTTGGGAACACGCTTATTATCTCAAATACCAAAATTTGCGCGCGGACTACTTAAAAGCTTGGTGGAATGTTGTTAATTGGGCGGAAATTAACAAACGCTACGAAAAGGCGATCGGTTAGTTTCAGATTGTTTGTAGTTGCGCTGTTTTCGCTTCAGCGCAACTACACTTTCCGATTTATAACATACAAATATTACTTGATAACTACTTATTCCTAACAACTTCCTGCAAGGAAATTATATCGGCAGGCAGCTTAAAGCAATGATGTCTTCATAACAAAGACGATCGACTAACTGGTTCAGGGCATTTTTTAGAGGAGAATGCTCTTGCGGAATTTGCTCGATTAACTGGCGAATTTGCTTGCTATTGAGTTTAATCGCAGCTTGATGTAACTGCTCGATCCAAGTCGTTGGCATTACCATCAGATCGGAAGGAGTTAGCTCTGACGGGGCGATACTCTCAGAGATTTGCTTCGCGAGCGATCGAGAAGATAGAGAGTCATTCGGCTTATCTTTGGCATCATTACCGCCAGCACAAACATAGCAAACACCCAAATATTCTGCCATTTTGGCGAAGATAGTTTCAGTCCGAAAGGGTTTTCGCACGAAATCGTCAAACCCAGCCGCTAGAGCAACTTGACGCTCTTCTTCAAAGGCGCTACCTGTCAAGGCAATAATTATAGGAGAAGGCAGACTGCTAGCTTTTATCTGCTGGGTTGCAGCATATCCATCCATGACAGGCATCCGAATATCCATCCAAATCAGATGGGGTTGCCAACTTTGCCAAAGCCCGATCGCCTCTTGTCCGTTATTAGCTGTTTGCACCTCAAATCCGATCGGGATTAATAATTCCGCCAACAGTTGGCGATTTTCCAGTTTATCGTCAACAACTAGAATTCGATAGGCAATTTGTCCGGCAGCCAATCCGACAATCGCTCGCGCTTGTGTTGGCGATTCGATCGCCCGATCCGCCACAAATTCTACTTGAATTTCAAACCGGAAAATGCTGCCTTTGCCAACGCTACTCTCAACAGCAATTTCGCCTCCCATGAGTTGTACGAACTTGCGGCTTATAGACAATCCCAATCCCGTTCCCTCTTGAGATTGCAATCCGGTTGCTGTTTGGAAAAAGGGATCGAACAGGCGATCGCGTTCCGAGGGCGCAATGCCGGCACCCGTGTCTGTTACGGTGAAGAGGAGCCTGCATTCCTCCCCTCTTTCCACCCGCAGGGCGACACTTCCCGCTTGGGTAAACTTGATGGCATTACCGAGCAAATTAATTAACACCTGACGCAGTTTAGCTTCATCGGTGCGAACGAACTGAGGCACATCGCTCGATCGTTCAAACTTCAGTTGCAAACCCTTCGACTCGGCTTTCAAACGGAGCATTTGTTGTAGCGTATCTAGAAGGGCAAAGAGATCGAAATCCGTTGCTTGAAATGCGATCCGTCCCGCTTCGATCTTGGACATTTCCAAGACATTGTTAATCAACGCCAGTAGATGTTCCCCACTGCGATTAATCGTATCCAAATATCGCTGTTGCGTCTGCGGCGCGAGGGTATTGCTTTCTCCGGCAGAACCGCTTGGCGATCGCAACATCAATTGAGTAAAACCGAGGATGGCGTTGAGTGGAGTTCGCAACTCGTGACTCATATTAGCCAAAAACTGACTCTTCGCCCGATCGGCCGCTTCGGCTTTGGCTTGAGCTTTCTCCGCTTCCTTCATGCTATCTGCCAATTGAGCCGTGCGCTGTTCGACGGCTTGGCTGAGGTTGCGTTCGCGGGCGCTGACTTCGTGCGCCATATCCTGAAACGTGCGGGCGAGTTGTCCCGGTTCGTCGCCTCGCTGCGCCACTTTGAAAATTTCCGGCGCGTCAAATGCACCCACTTGTGCTGCGGTGATGGGGCTGGTACTGACTCGATGGGCGATCGCAGTAAGCTGTTTGAGAGGTTGAATCACTCGCTGCTTCAACAACCTGTTAATAGACAACACCGCCACCGCAAATACAGCCGTAAAAATGCTCATCATTGACACCATATTGCGGCGGCTGTGGGCAAAAACTTCATCAGCAGGAACGTAAATCGTTTGGGTGGCAACCACTTCATCTAACTTCCAGCCAAAGCCCGTGCGATCGCCGTAGATGGCAATTTGACCCTTGGGCGCATCGGCTGGCTTACCGTGACATTGCAGGCAACTAACTTCTTTCACCGCCAGGGGTCGGGCGATGTAAAATAAGGTCGAGCCTGCGGTTTTTCGATAGCCGGAAAGTTCAGAAAGGTCTGGCTGACGGCGAAACTGTTCGACGAGTGCGGTTTCAAAGCGATCGGCCCGATCG
This sequence comes from Microcoleus sp. ARI1-B5, assembly GCF_036705795.1. Lineage (NCBI taxonomy): Bacteria > Bacillati > Cyanobacteriota > Cyanophyceae > Oscillatoriales > Microcoleaceae > Microcoleus > Microcoleus sp. ARI1-B5. The sequence continues at coordinate 345,602 of NZ_JAUBVK010000005.1, read as the reverse complement.
CGGATATTCGAGGGGTTGGGGGCTGCTTCTTTGTAGAAAAAGCCGTGGTAGTCGGGCAAATCGCGAAATCGTTCAAAAATTTCCCGCGCCGCAAAGGCAGGAATGGCTTCTGGCAAAAAGGTGGACTTGGTGTCGAGACGATTTTGCAGCAGCGGACTGACGTGATGGATCGTGTAGTTCCGGGCAGAATCGATCGTCTCCATCAAAATGCTTGCCCGCGTAGTAATCTCTTCTTCTGCTGCGCGTTGCAGGGTACTCCAGAGTGTTATGCCACTCAGCAGGATACCTGCGAGAAAAACTAGGGCAAGCAAGAAGATAAATTGCGATCCGAGTTTTAGTCTGCCAAGCATTATCGACAATCTCCATCCTCGATCGGGTTATATTGATATCTTCCACCATTCTCAACAAGCAAGGGAGAAACCGGGTTTCTCACGAAAAATCTCCGCTGTTGTGCAAAATCTTTTTCTGACATTCTCAACAAGTAAGCGAGAAACCGGGTTTGGAGGCGAAAAATCTCGGCTGTTGTGCAAAGTCTTTGCCAGAAACCCGGTTTCTGAGATTGATGAGTATCTAAGATGATATTTGTTTGGTCGATATGTTTTTTGTTAAACAGGTAATTTAACATTAAGTTTGATTTAGAGGACGCGGGAATATCGATCTGATATCTTTCAGCATTTTCAATAAATCTGTAGAAATCTGTAGGGGCGGGTTCGCCAAGGATCGAAAACGTGCCGACAAGTCAGATAAACCCGCCCCCCCACTCGATCGAACCTGATATTACCTGGATTACTGTATGAATACCCCTCAACCTCCAAGTGCAGATATTCTTATCGTAGACGATACCCTCGAAAATCTTCACCTGCTGTCCGAGATGCTGACGCAGCAAGGTTATGACATTCGCATCGTCAAGAGTGGGGCAATGGCATTAAGAGGCGTGCAAGCGCAACCCGCCGATTTGATTTTGCTGGACATCATGATGCCGGAAATGGATGGATATGAAGTGTGCCAGCGCTTGAAAGCCAATCCCCAAACTCAGAATATCCCGGTAATTTTTATCAGCGCGCTGCATGAAGTATTCGATAAAGTGAAAGCGTTTGCGGTGGGTGGAGTGGATTACATTACTAAACCCTTTCAAGTTGAAGAAGTCTGTGCCAGAGTGGCGCATCAATTGACGATTCGCCGCTTGCAAATGCAGGTGGAAGAGATGGCGATCGTGCAGGAACGCAATCGGATTGCTCGCGATATTCACGATTCTTTAGGTCACGCGCTGGTAGCACTCAACCTGCACGTGGAAACGGCACTGACGATGTGGAACGAACAGCCCGATCGAGCGTATCCGTTTCTGGTGAAAGCCAAACAACTCGGTTCGGAGGCACTGCAAGCCGTGCGGCAATCGGTATCGGCCATGCGGGACGATCCGTTGCAGGGGCAGGGATTGACAGAGGCGATCGCGCATTTAATTCAATCATTTCACCAAACGACAGGCGTACAACCAAACTGTCAGATTGAGATTGGGCGATCGGTTTCCCAAGCTGTCAATATTGCCCTCTATCGGATCGTGCAAGAGGGGTTGACTAATATCTGCAAGTATGCAGCCGCAACGGCGGTACAGCTTCAGATTGAATCGAATCCAGCCGGAATTTTCCTCACGCTTCAGGATAATGGTAAAGGCTTTCAAATGGGTGAGTGTCGATCGGGTTTTGGTCTTCAGGGAATGCAGGAACGGGTGACGGCTTTGGGCGGATCTTTGGAAATTGCCAGCGCGCGCGATCGGGGATGCTGTATTAATGCTTATTTTCCAATAATGGGTAATTAGTCATTAGTCATTAGTCATTAGTCATTAGTCATTAATCATTAGCCATTGGTAATTGGTTATTGGTAATATAGAGAGCATCAATGTTGCAATCCGCAAGCGAGCTATAAAATACAGGCAGACCAGATACCTGCACTCCTAATAATATCAAATCCGATAACACCGGAATAATGAATTTCTCTCCTTTTTATCTGCTTTCTCTGCGTCCTCTGTGGTTCGATCGTTCCGAGGTCAATGAAAATAATATAAATTATAACTCTCAACAATCAATTATCTACGCTCGCGAGCGGGGACGCTCGCACTATTAACTGTCAACTATCAACTGTCAACTGTCAACTGTCAACTGTCAACTATCAACTATCAACTATTATGATTCGCATATTATTGGTTGAAGATCGAGAACTCATTCGCAGCGGTTTAAAAGCGTTGTTGGAGACTCAACCCGATTTACAAATCGTCGGGGAAGCGGACAACGGACAACGGGCAATTCAACAACTCGAAGTATTGCATACCCAATTTTTACCGCCCGATATCGTGCTGATGGATATCCAGATGCCAATTATGGATGGGGTACAGGCAACTCAACACATCTGTCAGAAATATCCGGAGACAAAAATTCTCATTCTGACGACATTTAACGACACGCAATATATTGCCGAAGCGATTCGCTATGGAGCTAAGGGATATGTCCTTAAGGATACACCTACAGCAGAATTAATTGAGGCAATTCACTGTATTTATAAAGGTTACACTCAGTTTGGTCCTGGCATTTTGGAAAAGATGGTCGCGCAGGTGAGTGCGCCAAAACCAAACAAACTCGAACTGCCACCGGGTATGACCGAACTGACATCTAGAGAACGAGAAGTGCTGCTGTTAATTGCGAAGGGGTCGAGCAATCGCGAAATTGCTCAAACCTTATTTTTATCTGAAGGAACGGTCAGAAATCACATTACCCATATTCTGGCGCGATTGAATTTGCGCGATCGCACTCAGGCTGCACTCGTTGCTAATTCCTTCCTTGCTTGGTTGGAAAATTCTGGTTCTTCTGAGTCGATCGACTAATACCAATTTCATAAATATTTGCTATGGAGTTCGATCGCCCGTGACATTTGTCATGGGGCGATCGTGACATTTGTCTGATGTGGAACGCCTCTGGTGCTAGATACCTTAAGGCTATCGGTACAAACCACAGAACAAAGAACTCAGGAGTAAAAACAATGGCAACTTTTAATGGTACAGCTTTGAACGACACGATCGTAGGAGGATGGGGCGACGATTTGATTAACGGTAGCGACGGGGACGATCTCCTAGATGGATTTTATGGCTTTGATACGCTCAATGGTGGCAATGGTGTCGATACAGCTACCTATGCTTTCTATATAAATGAAAATGGGGATGGCATCCTCGCCGATCTAAAACATGGTGTTGTGCGTTTTCCAGGGGATTCTCAAACGGAAACTTTAATTGACATCGAAAACCTGATTGGTTCTATGGGCAACGATGCTCTCCACGGCAACGAGCTCAATAACTCCCTGGTTGGAGGCTATGGCAATGACTGGCTCAATGGTCGGGAAGGCAACGACAACTTACAAGGCGGTGCTGGTAACGATGGACTCTATGGTGGAACAGGCAACGATACGATGACTGGGGGTCAAGGCGATGACATTTACTTCGTTGATAGCGTTGGAGATGTTGTCATCGAAGCCGTAGGTGGTGGCAAAGATACGGTTCTCACCTCGCTTGAATCCTACACCCTAGGGGATAACGTTGAAAACCTGAACCTGGGATTTGTAGGAATCATCGGTGCAGGCAACAGCCTCAACAACGAAATTTCCGGGAATGAGCTGGATAATGCTCTTTATGGGAAAGAAGGGGACGATATTCTCTATGGCAATGCAGGTGATGACGATTTAGTTGGGAACAGCGGCAACGATACGATGGTAGGCGGCATTGGCAACGACAACTATTGGGTGGAAGAGAGCGGCGATGTTGTTGTCGAAGCAGCGGGAAGCGGCACGGATAGAGTTTTTGCTAGCGTCAACTACACGTTGGGAGCTAATGTCGAGAATCTATACCTGATGCCCCATAGTAACGCTAGCGAAGGCATTGGAAACGACCTGAATAATGCGATCGGACTGGCAAATACGGGCAACGATAAGCTGGGTGTCCGCGACCAAAATCTGGTTCTCAGCGGTATGGGTGGTGATGACACCCTCTCAGGCGGTTCTGGAGACGATCTGTTGACAGGCGGTACGGGTCGCGATTGGTTGACAGGCGGTGATGGGGACGATCGCTATGTTTACACCCACCTCAAAGATGCAGGGGATACCATCACCGATTTTACCAATGGGAACGATGTGTTGGATTTACGAGATCTGTTGGGGAGTTTCGATGCGATCGTTGCCGATCCAGTTGCTGCAGGGTATCTGCGTCTGACCTCAGTCGGCGGCAATACGCAAGTGGAAATCGATTCCGATGGCACGAAAGGAAAAGCTGGATTCACAACGCTCGTCACGGTCAATGGTATCGCACCGCAGCAATTTGGAATCGGGAAAAATCTCCTAGTGCCGGCTTCGCTGAGTATTGCCCCCGCACCTGAACTCGCACCCCTGAATACAAATTTTCTCCTTCTCAAATAAATCCCGAATAGCTCTAAAAACGCAAAAAAACTATTGTTTATATCCTGTCCGGTCGCCACAAAAATTAGTTCGCAGCATCGGACTTTAGTCCTCTGAATCTGAGGACTAAAGTCCTCACTACAAACCGGATCGATCGCAGGTAATTGACCGGACACGATATTACAGACCGATCGACCCTGGTGCGATATTTCCAATTCATTGCAAAAGAGTGTTAGTTGGATTGCTCAGTGGCTTCTTCGCGATCGGGCAAATTATCAAAGGTTTAAAACATGGAAAATTAGCCGCTCGGCTAATTGACTGGGACGTTGCATCTGATTGGGAAACTCCCTTATCTGAAGTCCGAGATAAACTAGGGATTATACCATTAATTGATTAATTTTTTAACTCGTCATTGCACTGAAAAACTATGCAAAGCACCATTTACAAACCGCTAATCAGCCTGAGCCCGCGGGAAAGAGCGATCGCACAATTAGTAGCGCAAGGTCTGCCCAACAAATCTATTGCCAAAAATTTAAATATCAGTCACTGGACGGTGGCTACTTACGTAAAGCGGATTTTTATCAAACTCGGTGTTTGTTCTAGAACTGCGATGATTGCACTGTTGATGCAAGAAAATATGCTCTGGGACTCATAGGTCGATTTTAGATTTTAGATTTTAGATTTTAGATTTACTCCACAGATCGATCGGGGAACTTGAACTACGATCTAAAATTTGGGAATCGATCCTGACCCTCGTGTGGGGGATTTATACCTGTTTTTGAGATAGTAGGGTGCGTCAGCCTGATTTAATTCTCAGGTCATCCAGAAACTTTCTACTGACGCACCCTACACACACTAATAAATAGTAGGGTGCGTCAGCCTGATTTAATTCTCAGGTCATCCAGAAACTCTCTACTGACGCACCATACAGCCCAGATTCCGCAGATATTCAGACAAATTTAATGGTTTTAGATTTGGAGGCATGAAACCTTAAAATAAATACCTAGCAAAGATTTAAAGTTTTGCTAAAATTAGATAAGAGAGTCAGCAACATAGGTGTAAAAAATTATGAATAATCCCCCAGTCGAAATTCAAACCCTAAATATAGATAGTTGAGGAATAATAGCTTAAGCTGCAATAAAAATCTACAAAAGTTCTCAAAATTTTACTTCTCAAAACTTCACATTGTCCGGATAAAAACTCTGTTTCTAGAAATATCTGATGAATGTTGAGAAAATCGCGAGCTTGTTAGGCACAGGCACTGGCAATTCACTTTCAAGCGATCGACTTCGATGGTGTAGCGCTCGATCGCCAATCTACTAAAAACTCTTCCCTTGTGCGATCGCCCGTGACAAATGTCATGGGGCGATCGTGACATTTGTCAGATGCCGAACATCTTGTTCGATCGATATCTTCAGACTATCAACGAAATATATTTAGAAAAAATTATGGCTACTTTCACCGTCACCAACGCCAACGACAACGACACCGATCCAGGTTCCCTGCGATATGCCATCAAACAGGCTAATGCCCAAGTCGGCGCAGATATAATTACCTTCGACCCAAATTTCTTTGCCTTACCCAGGACGATCGGCCTTTCATCACAATTAATTATCAACGACAGCCTCACCATCAAAGGCACTGGGGTGAATAACCTAACGATTAGCGGCGATGCCAACAATAGTGGCAGCAATGACAATGGCGATGTCCGTCTCTTCTTCGTCAACCAAGGCACGGTTAATTTGCAGAACCTCACCCTGGCAAATGGTCGGGGAAAGGGAGGCGACGGCGGTGGAGGTGGCGGCGGTATGGGTGGTGCGCTGTTCATCAATGGCGGTACCGTCAGCGTCAATAACGTCACCTTCTCAAACAACCAAGCAGTTGGTGGCAAGGGCAACCTTGGCAACAATGGCGGTGGGGGCTTTGGCGGTCAGGGTGGCAGTGGCAGTGATGGCGATGGTATTGGCGGTGGCGGTGGCGGTGGCGGCTTTAGCGGCGATGGCGCGACGAGTAGTCTTTATGCCGCGGGCGGTGGCGGGGGCTTCAGTGGGGAGGGCGGTTACAACAGCGATATTCGTGCAAATGGTGGGAGTGGCGCAGGCACTATCTTTGGCGGCAACCCAGCAGACAATGGCAGCAATGATAGTAGCCGGGGCGGTGGTATTGGCGGTGGAGGTGGTGGGGGTGCCAATAGCAATTTTGCGGGTAAAGAAGGTGGGCGTGGCGGCGTTGGCGGTGGAGGTGGTGGCGGTGGATTTAGCAGTCGCAATTTTGGTGGTATTGGTGGCAATGGTGGCGACTTTGGGGGTGGTGGCAGTGGGGGTTTTGGTGTGGCTGGCGGTGTAGGTGGAAGGGGTGGCTTTGGCGGTGGGGGTGGCGGTGGCGGTCGCGCTATAGGTGACGCAACTGCGAGTCCCTTAAACTTTGGCGGTGTAGGTGGTAACGGCGGCTTTGGCGGCGGTGGTGGCGGTGGCGGCAGCAGCAAATCAGGTTCTGGCGGCATTCCTGGTAGTGGGGGAAACTTTGGCGGTAACGGCGGATTGGGTGGCAACAACAGCGGTAACGGTAATTATTTTGGCGGCGGTGGAGGCGGTGCTGGACTGGGGGGTGCAATTTTTATTCGCAGTGGTTCCCTCGCCCTGGTCAACAGCAGATTTCTGAATAACACGGCAACCGGTGGGTTGGGCGGTGTTGTCCCTGCTGGTTCTAACGGCCAGTCAGGCGCAAATGGTCAGGGAAAGGGCGGGGCAATTTTTGCCGTGACTCCCGATATTGCCAGTGCGGCTGGGGTGGAGGCGGTTCCAACGGTGACAGCGATTAACACTCTACCTACCTTCAGCGGCAGCAGTGGGGGCAATGCTGCGGGGACGGCTACTGACAACGGCGATGTTTTTGGCAGCCTCAACGTGACAATTCCTGCCAACCAGCCGCCCGTAGCAGACAATGATAGTGCGATCGTCCGTGCGAACACTCAGACTCCCGTCAATATTAACGTTCTCGCCAACGACATCGACCCCGATGGCAACCCCTTAACTATTAGCCTAATTACGAAGCCTACTCAGGGGACGGCTGCGGTGAACAACAACGGCACGCCGAAAAATCCGAACGATGACTTTATTACTTATACTCCCGGTGCCAAAAAAATCAACGGTGACAGCTTCACCTATGGTGTCAGCGACGGCAAAGCAAACAGCAACATTGCTACCGTTTCTCTCCTGTCAGATGTGGGAGTGACTTTTGTGGTGACGAATACCAATGACAGTGGAAATGGTTCGCTGCGACAGGCAATTCTCAATGCTAATGCTCATCCCGGTGCAGATACGATCGCATTCCAAATTCCCACTTTCTTGCAGATTCCTCGGTTCCCATTCCCGATCTCAATCCCCATTGCGTTTACCAATCCTCAGACGATTAATCTTACGTCTGCTTTGCCGACAATTACAGATACCGTCACGATCGACGGTTGGAGTCAAGGCGGCCCCGGTTTCCAGGGTGCGCCGCGCATTGAACTCAATGGTGCAGCATCCAATTCGGCGATCGGACTTGACATTCAAGCAAACACTTCGATCGTCCGAGGATTGGCGATTAATCGCTTTTCGGCTAAATCCGATGATAATTGGGCTGCTGGCATCAAGCTGTCGAACGGGGCAGCTAATAACTGGATTTATGGCAATTACATCGGCACCGACTTGACTGGCAATATCATTCGCGGCAACGATGGGGATGGTATTTTTATCGATGCTTCAGCCGGTATCCAGAATCGCATCGGCACTAACGGCGACGGATTGAATGATGCTGTCGAACGCAACGTGATTTCTGGCAACACTAATAGCGGGATTGCGATCGCAGGCAAGTTAACAACGGTAGCAGGCAACTTTATCGGCACCAATGCAGCGGGTACGGCAATTTTCCCCATCAATAGCAGTATTTCCCCCGATCGATTTTATGGAGTAATCATCCAGCAAGCTGCTGCCGATAATACGATCGGCGGTACTACAAATGCGGAACGCAATGTGATTTCTGGCAATAATACAGGCATCATCATTGGCGATCGTGCTACAAACAATGCAATTCGGGGCAACTACATCGGCACGGATGTCACCGATACCAAAGACTTGGGTAATGCTTCAGATGGCGTGACGATTTATGGTTTCGGAAATACAGTCAGCGATGGCAACATTATCTCTGGCAACGATCGGTATGGCTTAAAGATTGGCAACAATAACAACGTAGTGCAGGGCAACTTTATAGGTACAGATAAGACAGGTACAGTCGCCCTGGGTAATAGCTTAGATGGTATAGCCATTCAACTTCTGGGGGGCAACCTTACCACCAACAATACGATCGGAGGAAGTACGACAGCACAACGCAACGTGATTTCCGGCAACGGTGGCAATGGAGTGAGTATTTTTGGCATTGGTGTCGCTAACAACTTGCTGCAAGGAAATTATATCGGCACGCAGCTAGATGGAGTCAGCCCCTTGGGCAATCTCGCTAACGGAGTATCGATCGAGTATGCGACGAACAATACGATCGGCGGAATCGGTGCCGGACAAGGAAATACGATCGCCCACAACAAATTAGCCGGAGTTGCTGTTAAATCCGGCACGGGCAACGCTATTTTCAACAATTCGATTTTCAACAATACCGGCTTGGGCATCGACCTCGGCACAACAAAAGTCACCCTTAACGATACGGGGGATGCCGACACGGGCGCTAACAACCTGCAAAACTTCCCCCTATTGACGTTTGCCAACTCCGATGGCAGCAAAACGACGATCGCAGGCACTCTCAACACTACCGCGAACGCCACCGTCCGCGTCGAATTCTTCTCTAACCCCAGCCCCGATCCGACTAACCACGGCGAGGGTAAAACCTTTCTCGGTGCTACTACTGTCAATACTGATGGCAACGGCAACGCCAATTTCACCTATAACTTTGGCAGCGGTTTATCCGTCGGTCAAATTATCAGCGCGACTGCTACCAACAATAACAATACTTCCGAATTCTCTCAAGGATTGGCGATCGGCAACCAGCAACCTGACAACGGGATACCATCTCCGACACCATCTCCGACACCATCTCCGACACCGAGTCCGATCGCATTGCCGACACTACCTCCGAAACCGACTCCAATCACATCTCCGACACCGAGTCCGATCGCATTGCCGACAGTACCTCCGAGACCGACTCCAACCACATCTCCGACACCGAGTCCAATCACATTTCCGACAGCACCTCCGATACCGACTCCAACCACATCTGCGGCACCATCTCCGAGACCGACTCCAACCACATCTCCGGCACCATCTCCGAGACCGACTCCAACCACATCTCCGGCACCATCTCCGATACCGAC
>NZ_JAUBVK010000005.1:165315-335712 GCF_036705795.1 Microcoleus sp. ARI1-B5 | reverse complement strand
TCCAATCACATTGCCGACAGCACCTCCGATACCGACGATACCGACTCCAATCACATTGCCGACAGCACCTCCGATACCGACGATACCGACTCCAATCACATTGCCGACAGCACCTCCGATACTGACTCCAATCACATTTCCGACACCATCTCCGATACCTTCTGAGGGCACCAATCGATCGCCCGTAGCATCCGGCGATGCCGCGACTGTCAAAGTTAACAATTCAGTCGATATTAACGTCTTGGATGACGACAGCGACCCCGATGGCGACCCGCTGAAACTGAGTATTTTCAAGCCTCCAAGTCTCGGGAAAGCAGTTGTCAATGACAACGGTACGCCAGACAATTTCAACGATGATTTCATTACCTATACTCCGGCTGCCCATGTTAGCGGAGATGGTATTTTTCAGTATCAATACGATATTTTTCAGTACCAAATCGAAGATGGTCGGGGCGGTTCGGATGTTACCAAAGTTGAGGTGACGATCGACACTAATCGATCGCCCGTAGCATCCGGCGACAGTGCGACCGTTAATGCTAACAGTTCAGTCGATATTTATGTCCTGGATGACGACAGCGACCCCGATGGCGACCCCTTAAAACTGAGTATTTTCCAACCTCCAAGCAAGGGAAAAGTAGTTATTAATCACAACGGTACGCCAGACAATCCCAAGGATGATTTCTTTACCTATACTCCGGATGCTAATGTTAGCGGAGACGAGATTTTTCAGTATCAAATAGATGATGGTCGGGGCGGTTCGGATGTTACCAAAGTTGAGGTGACGATCGACACTAATCAATCGCCTGTAGCCTCCGGCGATGCTGCGACTGTCAATGCTAACAGTTCAGTCGATATTCACGTCTTGGATGACGACACAGACCCCGATGGCGACCCCCTGAAACTGAGTATTTTCAAGCCTGCATTCAACGGGAAAGCAGCAGTCAACGACAACGGTACGCCGGACAATCTCAAAGATGATTTCATTACCTATACCCCGAATGCCAATTTTAGCGGAGACGATATTTTTCATTATCAAATCGAAGATGGTCGCGGTGGTTCGGATGTTACCAAAGTTGAGGTGACTGTTAAAGCGATTATCCCATCTATTCTGAACGGTACTCCCGATGCAGATACACTCGCGGGCACCCAAAGCAACGACATCATCAATGGCAACGGCGGGGACGATTTCATAGATGGCCAGGGTGGCAACGATTCAATCAACGGCGGTTTGGGCAATTTCGATCGCATTTTCGGAGGTGCAGGCGACGACAGTATCACCGACCCCGACGGCGTTCAAGAGGTTTACGGCGGTACAGGCAATGATACCATCAACATTACCTTTGCTGCCCCCTCGGACAACAACACAAATCCCAACTATATACCGCCTACCGACGGCAAAATTATTGGTGGCATTGGTAACGACAGCATCACCGTCACCCTGAACAACAACGACTTTGCGATCGATCTCAAAGGCGATGAACCTACCAATTCAAATTCTGATGGCAATGATGTCATTACCTTGTTGGGAATCTACGCCAATTCTCTTGTGGACATGGGAGGTGGCGACGACACATTTCAGGGTGGTGTAGGTGCTGACAATGTTTCCGGCGGTGACGGCAACGATACGCTGAATGGCGGCGGCGGCGACGACCAACTTGCAGGCAATGCAGGCGATGACCTGTTAACTGGAGGTGCTGGTAACGATCGGTTTTTGTTCCGATCGAACAGTGCTTTTAATGCTGCTGATTTTGGGAAAGATATCATTGCTGATTTTGCGATCGGTAGCGACCAAATCCTCTTATCTCAAACATCATTCGGAACAATTACTTCGGCGAATATTGCCTTTGTAAATAGCGATTTAGCCGCCGAAACCAGCGATGGGCTAATTGTTTACAGTCGCGCCACCGGCAAGTTATTCTTCAACCAGAATGGGGCAGCAGTTGGTTTAGGAACAGGAGTGCTATTTGCCCAAATTGACGGTGCACCGTCCCTGACAGCTAGCGACTTCCAGATTGTCATTTAACCAGGCAATCATATACAGTTTGATCGTTCGGACTTTAGTCCGCATCCATCCGAAGACTGAAGTCCTCACGCTCAAACCGATTAGGTAGTGACAGCGGACATGATATTAACTCTAGCTAGCGATTGGGGCGCTCTAATTGCTGTACAGTTTTCCGCAAGTAAACGCAGTGGCGCGCGCCCTGACTCGTCGGCGTGGTGAATGCTTCGACTGACTCGACTGTGCCGCCCAAATGCTCGATCGCACTTTGCAACTGGGCCTCTTCCTCCAGCGTCCAATTTCCCCGATAAAGTACAGCCAAACCGCCATTTTTGAGGAAAGGCAGCGCGTATTTAGCGCACAGAGAAGCTGCTCCAACTGCCCTAAGAAATGCGAGATCGTAAGCTTGTCTGTGCTGCGGTTGTCGGGCAATTTCATCGGATCTGCCCAGCAAAGTCGCAGCATTTTTTATCCCTAAAGACGGCAAAACCGTGTCCAAGAAAGTAATTTTCTTGCGAGTAGAATCGAGCAAGGTGACAGATAAATCCGGTAGGGCGATCGCGATCGGCAACCCCGGAAAACCCCCACCAGTCCCGATATCGATCGCTTTGAACGGGGACTCGGCGGGAAAATCGTCATTTTCCGCCAAATTGTGATTAACTCCCAGCAGTCTCGCAATTCCCCGCAGAGAATCCCACAGATGTTTTTCCCAAAACTCGATCGGCTCAGTAATTCGAGTTAAATTCAAGGAACGATTGCCCTCAACAATTAACTCATAAAGCCGCTGAAATTGTTGCTGCTGCGACTCATCCGGCTGCCAATTCAGCGTTTTTTGCCACAACTCATTCATCTCGGGCAACACGGGCATTTCATTCTCATTCATCAGATGCTATTTCCACTCATTTCTTCAGTCCGCTTGGCATGGACATCCTTTATATAGACGCGAATTCTATTCGCCCCCAATTGACTCATTTCTTCAGTCCGCTTGGCATGGACATCGTTTGTGTAGTTGCGAATTCTCTTCGCCGAGAAACCCCAAAAAAAACCGATAAATCTAAACGCAACTCGTTTCCTTAGCTTCTAATTTAGCGCGATCGACCTCCTGCAAATTCCCGTGGTCTAAAGTCCAAAACTTATCGGCCACGCTCAATAAATCGCTAGCATCGTGAGTAACAATCAACAAAGTCCAGTGATTTTTCAACTTACCCAACAAGCTTACCAACTGTCGGCGCATCGACCAATCCAAACCCGCCGTCGGTTCGTCCAAAAGCAGCAAATGCGGTTGGCGGATTAGCTGCACAGCCAAGGCCACCCGGCGCTGTTGTCCGCCGCTCAAAGCGTGGGGGGAAGCGCGCAGCGGCAAATGTCCGAGTCCCACTTCTGCCATTGCTGAGTTAATTTGTTCTTGTCCCAATTCGGGATGTCCCAGTCGCAATTCTTCTAAAATTGTGCCTCCGCAAAAATGCCTTTCTGGAAACTGGAACACTAAGCCTCCTAACTGTTGCAAGTGTTCCGGTGTTAATTCTTGTTCGCGCCAGCGGATGTCGCCGCTAGTTTTTTCTGCTAAACCTGCTAATATTTCTAATAGCGTACTTTTGCCGGAACCGCTGCGGCCGACAATCAGCCCCATTTGCTGCGATGGCAGTTCTAAGTTGATGTTTTTCAGAATAGCATTCGGACAGGCTGTAGGATGATAGACTAAGTTTTTTAGATAAAGCATTAACGTAATTGGGAATTGGTAATTGGGAATTGGTCATGGGGAATTGGTAATTGGTAATCGTGTATCCCTCAGCTTCTGGTTGTGCTATTAATAGTTAAGGTTGTTTTTGGCTGGTGCCGATCGCCCAAAATTATTTTACATAAATCTTTACAAAAATTTCCTTTTTTTTCGAGCTTTGGCGTTTGATTTTTAACTTGTTTCATGGTATATTCTAATAATGGAAATCTGTCCATTTATATATGAAAACTCACACTCCCATTATTAAAATATACCGCAAGAGCCGGAAAAAATCAAGCAAATTTTACTCTTTTTTTGATCGCCGGCCGAGAGTCTGAGAATTTATAGCAACCGCGCCCGACGATGAGGACGTTCTTAATTCCTGAAACCGTTGCTATTGTTCCTTCTTCCCTCTTTCTTCTTGCCTCGGACTTCTTCCCTGGGACGACTTCCATTTCTCTTCTATAACTCATGAGTTTCTAGTTTACACTATATTACACTCAGAGAATTGACAATGACGAAAAACCCTTTAGCATGGCTGGGCAAGCAAATGTTAAGTTCTAAACAGACAGTGCGGGCGATCGTACTTGCAGCGGCGATCGCCCTGGGCATCTGCATTAACTCAGCAGTAGCGGGCGATCCCTTTCGCGCCAACAACCCGCAGGCGATCGGGCCCAACACCGAAACCGCCTTCAAAACAATGTTTCAGCAAGGAAACTACAAACAAGCAAAAACACAAGTTCAACAAGCACTATCAGCCGAACCAAACGAACCGCTAGCCTATGCAATGGCAGCCTCATTATCCTACATCGAGCAGGACTTCAACTCGATGAATACCTACGCGCAAAAAACCCGCGAACTCGGCGAAAAATTGACCAAAACAAACCCATTGCGCGGCAACATTTACACAGCAGTCGGTCACTTTCTAGAAGGAGCAAATAGCATAGCCAAAGAAGGAACAGCCAAAGGCGCGCCCCAAGCACTCAACAAACTGCGAGTAGTATTTCAATACCTAGACGCCGCCGAAAAAATAGCTCCCAACGACCCCGAACTCAACCTGCTCAAAGGCTACATGGATTTAATGCTAGCCAAAAACCTGCCCTTTTCCAACCCCAGCGAAGCAATCCAAAGACTCGAACAAAAAGCCTCGCCCCGCTACTTAGCTTATCGCGGCATGGCCGTAGGCTATCGAGACTTGAAAAAGTACGATCGCGCTTTAGAATTTGCCAACAAAGCACTCGCAGAAACACCCACCAACCCCGAAATTCTTTATCTCAAAGCACAAGTCTTATTTGCTCAAGCCAAGACTCAATCCAACAACAAAACCATACTTGAAGAAGCCCGAAAAAACTTCGACGCCGCCTTAGCAAAACCCGACCTACTACCGCGCAGTTTAGTAGCCGAAATCTTCTTTCAGCAGTGCAAAACCCGCAACAATCTCGACAGCAAATCTCGCGACTGCGACCCGATGCGCGATAAAATTAGAGATGGAGATGGAATCTGGGGGCCGACGGCTTTACCACCACTCTAAACAGTTGACAGTTGACAGTTGACAGTTGACAGTTGACAGTACCATCTTGGCGGTTGTTATTAACAAGAGTAAAACTTGATGCAAGTACAGTTTCGCGAATTTAACCCCTTTGACCTCTGGATTTGGCTAAAATTCAGCAATGTGCCTTCAAACGGCGAAAAACAGTATGTAGAAGAAGTGTTTGACTCTTGGTTTTTCCTGGGAAAACTGGGAGGATTTAATGCTGAAAATTTGCAAGTTCAAGATGAAGGCTTAGATATTAGTGACATGGATTACGATGTTAATCTAGCCGACCAAAGCATGATGGCTTTGATGCACAATATGGGAGAAATGGAGTATCAAGGTTCTTGGGCTCGCTGCTGGTTCGATTTGGGCACTAGCGACGCTATCGCCATCGATGTTTTAATTAATGTTTTCCAGCAACTCAGCAAAGAATTTGTGACTATTGAAGAACTAATTATTGGCGGGGAAAATAAAAACTGGCCCGTGGAAAACAGTCGCAGTCGAGAGGCTTTTGTTGCTGATAATTAGTCATGAGTCATTAGTCATGAGTCATTGGTCATTGGTCATTGGTCATTAGTCATTAGTGATTGGTCATGTGTAGGCTTGAGTTGCATAAATCTTTGATGCAAAGAAGAGGAAACCGCAGCCCTAGGGTGCATCGCCATCGACAATCCTCAAGCAAGAGCGACAATCTCATAGAGCCCCACCTGACAAACAGGGCACAGGAAATAACCCGGAGTTTCACTGTGCCCAATACTTCTGTTGTTGCAAGCTTTTTGAGAAATGGTATAATTATGCAAAAATCACCTAAAATTCGTGTAATTGTTTTAGGATTAATTCGAGCGGGCGATCGCATTTTCGTTTCCCAATTCAAAGATCCGGTAAAACAAGGCACATTGTACCGAGCTCTGGGCGGGGGCGTAGAATTCGGGGAACACAGTCGCGACGCTTTGCAAAGAGAATTTCAAGAAGAAATTCAAGCCGAGTTAACAAATATCAAATATTTGGCTTGTTTGGAAAACTTCTTTATTTTTAATGGCCAAGCCGGACACGAATTAATACAACTCTACCAGTGCGATTTTGTTGACTCCAAATTCTATGAATTGGAGAGTCTGGATTTTGTAGATGGTAACTGGAAATTTACCGCATTCTGGATGCCTGTTGACCGATTTCGATCGGGCGAATTACGCCTAGTTCCCGAAAGTTTTCTCGACTATTGCGAAAGCTGATAATTAAACCGATCCCAATACCAACAAACAAATACCTCAGACAGGCAATTTTTACTCAAAAAATTTGCAGTAGGGGCAGGTTTCACCCGAAATACTTGCCACAGTTAACAGGATCGATAAACCCGCCCCCGCGTTACCTTTCTCTACCTTACTCTGGGCAGCGTACTCAACACCTGATAGAGCAAAGAGTTAATGAAACCGAGGGCTAAAGCACCCAGCAAGGCACTCCAAATTCCCCAGCGCAAGCGAAACCCTTCGACTAGCCAAGCCGCCAATCCAAAGATAGCAGCGTTGATAACAATCATAAACAAACCAAAAGTTATCAACAAAGCTGGAAAAGTAAACAACATAAAAACCGGCCGCAGTAAAGCATTCAGCAATCCAAAAACTGCTGCCGAAATCATTGCTTTTCCAAAAGTATCAATGTCTACCCCGATGGGCAACTTGGAAATAATAAAAAAGCTCACAGATGTTACCAACCAAGCAATTGCCAGCGAAACGATATCCATTTGCTTATCTCCTTAAAAAAGGCTAAACATTAAATCGGAACAACAGCACATCCCCCTCTTGTACAACATACTCTTTTCCTTCACTGCGAACTAAGCCTTTTTCCTTAGCTGCATTCATCGCACCGGTAGCCACCAAATCTTCATAAGCTACAGTTTCGGCCCGGATGAAACCCCGCTCAAAATCAGAGTGAATCACCCCCGCAGCTTGCGGCGCTAACATTCCCGCGGTAATCGTCCAAGCGCGAGTTTCCTTCGGCCCGCTAGTGAAATAAGTCCGCAAACCCAATAATTCGTAAGTCGCTCGAATCAAAGATTTTAAGCCACCTTCTGTCACCCCCAGAGATTCTAAGAAATCCGCCCGTTCTTCTTCTGGTAGCTCCACCAATTCTGACTCAACTTGCGCCGAAACTATGACAACCTTAGCATTTTCTGCTTCTGCTATTTCCCGGACTTGTTCGACATAGTTATTTCCGGTTCCCAAATCGTCCTCAGACACGTTAGCCGCATAGATAATCGGCTTGTTGGTTAACAATTCTAAACCTTTAACTAATTCAGCTTCTTCGTCAGTTAAACTGCTCTGGCGCACGGGTTTTTCTGCATTCAAAACCCCAACCAACTTTTCCAGCACGTTCACTTCTGCTTGAGCTTCCTTGTTGTTGCGGGCTTGTTTGCGAGTGCGATCGAGCCGGCGTTCAATTTGAGCTAAATCTGCTAAAATTAGTTCGAGATTAATAATGTCAATATCTCGCTGAGGATCGACAGAACCCGAAACGTGGATGATATCATCATTGTCAAAACAGCGGACAACGTGGACGATCGCATCTACAGCCCGAATGTGAGACAAAAACTGATTTCCCAGCCCTTCCCCCTGACTGGCACCCTTCACCAAACCTGCAATATCGACAAACTCCATCCGCGTCGGCACAGTTTGCGCTGAATTGCCAATATTGCTCAGCACCTTCAACCGTTCGTCGGGTACTGCCACAATACCCGTGTTTGGCTCGATCGTACAAAAAGGAAAATTAGCAGCAGTCGCCTTGGCATTAGCCACCAAAGCATTAAACAGAGTAGATTTGCCAACATTAGGCAGTCCGACAATTCCGGCGGTAAGCATAGCTATTTAGAAATATCACTGTTTCAAAATATCATAAGTATCAGCAATATATCGGACAAGCCGCCTCAAACTTCAAGCCTGTGTTCGGCTAAATGTCTAACTTGAGGTAGATGGCTCAACGGTTCATAACTTGTCAGACAAAAAAGCGATCGCCCAAAACCTGTCCCTGTCCCTTATTTATCCACAAATACGGGACTTGCCAGAAACTCGGTTTGGGCGATCGACCTCACAAATTCTGTTAAACTTCCCTTTGGACTAAAACATAATTTAGATAGGTTCAGGGATTGTCTGAGGAATAGGCTCCGGCACTGTTTGAGGAATCGGAGAAGGTACAGTTTCCGGCACCGGTTCGGGAATTGGCTGCGGAATTGGCGCAGGTACCGGTTCCGGTACGAGGCCGGGAATCGGTTCCGGTACGGGGCCAGGCACCGGTGGCGATGAAGGAATCTGCGGCAGCCCCGGTTCAGTACCGGGAATCTGCGGGCCTGGAAACGGATCGGGAGTGGGATAAATCATGTTAGTCTTTCGCTCGCTAGTAATACAGATGTCTCAAAAACAATTTGTCACCACTTCCAGCTATCTTTTAAAACAAAAACACCCGATTTGTGGTATTGGTTAATTAGAGTTGACAAAATTGAAAAATACCTTAAATTTATCTGCGTCTATCTGCGTCTATCTGCCTTTATCTGCGGTTGAACTCTCAATCAAATATTTATGAACGAGTCTCTTATATTAAAATCAAAACAGCGGCTAACACATCTATCTAAATAGCGATAATTCACTGTTATGCCCGCCTAAAATTAGGCCTTGAGTATTAGGGAAGATCCCAACGCAGATCCAGTGAGTCATCCCCAATCTAAAATCTAAAATCTAAAATCGTATAAGTGTTTCCAGCAAACTCTCAACAACAAACACCCCTATTAGATGCCCTGCGCGATCGCACAAATCACGATCACGCCCCATTCTACGCCCCCGGACACAAACGCGGACAAGGCATTTCTCAACCGTTAGTTGACTTGTTCGGTGCCGCAGTATTTCGCTCGGATTTGCCGGAATTGCCAGAATTAGACAATCTCTTCAACCCAGAAGGTGCAATTGCAGCAGCTCAAGACTTAGCCGCCCAAGCATTTGGAGCAGACTCAACTCGCTTTTTAGCAAACGGTTCGACTTGCGGAATTATCGCCGCCATTGTAGCGACTTGCGGCAGAGGCGATAAAATAATCTTGCCTCGAAATATCCACTCCTCAGCGATTTCAGGCCTAATTTTATCCGGTGCAATCCCGATTTTTCTCAATCCCGAGTACGATCGCACTTGGGATATTGCCAACAGCATCACCCCAGAAGCCGCAGCAGCAGCCCTAAAACAACATCCCGACGCGAAAGCAGTAATGGTCGTCTACCCAACCTATCACGGCGTCTGCGGGGATTTGCGGGCGATCGCCCAAATTACCCATCAATACAACATACCGTTATTAGTAGACGAAGCCCACGGCGCGCACTTTAACTTCCATCCCAACTTGCCAGAACCAGCACTATCAGCCGGCGCCGATTTAACAGTACAATCAATCCACAAAACCCTCGGTGCAATGACACAAGCATCGATGCTGCACGTCAAGGGCGATCGTATAGATATCCAAAAACTAAATAGAGCATTGCAGCTAGTACAATCCACCAGTCCCAGCTACTTATTGTTAGCATCATTAGACGCCGCCCGCCAACAAATCGCACTCAACGGCAAAGAGTTAATGGCGCAAACTTTACTATTAGCAGAAAAAGCGCGATCGCACATCAGTCAAATTCCCGGATTGTCAGTTTTAGAACCCTTAAATACGCCCGGTTTTGCAGCATTAGACAGAACGAGGCTAACAGTAAAAGTATCGGATTTAGGAATTACTGGATTTGCGGCTGATGAAATTCTACACTCGGAGTTCGCAGTCACCGCAGAACTACCAATGCCGCAACATCTAACATTTATTATCAGCTTGGGAAATACAGAATCAGATATTGACAATTTAGTTAAAGCTTGTACTGTTTTAGAAGGAAGAAGGAAGTTCGGCAACGGATTCTGTAACGGATGTCAGGAAGAAGGAAGTTCGGCAACGGATTCTGTAACGGATGTAACGGATGTAAAGGATAGAAGGAAGAAGGAAGAAGGAAGAAAGAAGAAGGAAGAGAGAAGAAGTCCGATGTCCGATGGAAGATTTGCCCAATCTCCCAATCTCCCACTCTCCCCCTCTCCCCCTCTCCTCTCCCCCCGCGAGGCTTTCTTTTTTCCAGCGGAAACAGTACCTGCAGACAAAGCAGTCGATCGCCTGTGCGCCGAACTCATCTGTCCCTATCCCCCAGGAATACCAGTCCTGATGCCCGGTGAAATCATTACCCCAGCAGCCGTTGACTACCTGCAACAAATCCTTGTCGCCGGCGGAAAAATCACAGGTTGCAGCGATAGAAGCCTCCAAACTCTCAAGGTTGTGCGACAGTAAATATGAAGGCTTGGGGGAAATGGGGAGAATTTCTACTTCTTCCGCGAGTTCCAACTGCCGTCTTGCTTCAATCAAAAATCAAAAATCAAAAATATAACTATGCTTTGGCCCTACGTCACTCCAGGCATCCCGGATGACTTATTTGAACGTTTACCGGGAATTCCCATGAGTAAGCGAGAAGTCCGGCTGCTGTTAATCTCCCACCTGCGGCTGCAAGCAGACTCGGTGGTGTGGGATATCGGTGCAGGTACGGGTACTATTGCCGTAGAAACAGGTTTGCTGTGTCCCAAAGGTCGGATTATCGCCGTGGAAAGGGACGAAGAAGTAGCAAGCTTGATTCGCCGAAATTGCGATCGATTCGAGATCAAAAACGTAGAAGTCATAGAAGGCAGTGCCCCGGAATGCCTCCAAAATCTGCCTCAACCCCCCCACCGAGTCTGCATCGAAGGAGGGCGCCCGATTAAAGCCATTCTCCAAGAAGTCTGGCGGTACTTGCAGCCGCGCGGTCGAGTTGTGGCTACAGCATCGAATTTAGAAAATCTTTACGCCCTTTCCGAAAGCTTCGCCGAGTTGCAAGTCCGCAACATCGAAGTAGTCCAGTCCGCCGTCAACCGCTTGGAGACTCGGGGCTTGAGTCAAACCTTTGCCGCCGTCAATCCCATCTTTATTCTCAGCGGCGAAAAGCTGGATTAGTCATTGGTCAGTTGACAGTTGACAATTGACAGTTGACAGCTTGCCCGAAGAGCCGGTCGTTGGCTTGTCAGCAGTGATTACTCATTAGTAATCTATCATCTGTCATCTGTCATTAGACTGACAGACTCCTAGACCAAATCAAAGATGGTGATGTGGGTCCGGAGGCTGTATCACTGAGAATCACACACTAAATGTAATTCTTAACCTTTTTTACGTTCGCTTAACGTTCATACTTAGAATAAGGGCGACCTTAGCTGGAGCGATCGTCTGAGTTGAAATTTTGGATCGCCGGTTGGGGATGGGAGGACGAACCTGCACCTTAACCATCCTTGCATCCTTGCATCCCAAATCGACCGCTCCCGCCCAAAAAACAAAATTTTAGACCATAGTTCCAACCCCCAGATTCATCTGTGGACTAAATCTAAAATCTAAAATCTAAAATCTAAAATCTAAAATCGACTGACCCGCCGTCTCCTGTGAGAAATTCATTTTATGCCTTGGCCTCGTATCCTCAGTGGAATAGTTGCGATCGTCCTTGCTTTGGGAATGATTATTATGGGGGGATGGTACTTCACCCTCGGCTTTGGAGCCATCGTCTACCTCGGTCAATTGGAATATTTTCAATTAGCCCGGGCTAAAGGCATTGCACCCGCTGCCAAAACTACCTTAGTTGTCAGTCAAGGCCTGCTAATTACTGCCGCCCTAGCACCGCAACTCGTAGATGCCATGTTCCCCCTAGCCGGAACCTTAATCTGTTTCTACCTGTTATTCCAACCTAAATTATCGACGATCGCCGATATTGCCTCCTCAATTTTAGGATTGTTCTACGGCGGTTATTTGCCTAGCTATTGGGTACGGCTGCGAGTCGGACTCGATCCGGCCAATCTGGCTACAACCCAATTTTCGCAAGTAGTAGCAAGCAATTTGCCAGTTAACATTTACTCGTCTGAGTCTTGGACAAGTTCCAGCAACATATCTTTAGGATTGACTTCGCTGCTGCTGGCTTTCCTCTGCATCTGGGCCGCTGACATTGGCGCTTATTTTGTCGGCAAATTCTTCGGCCGCACTAGCCTGTCCCACATCAGCCCCAAAAAAACCGTTGAAGGTGCCGTATTTGGAGTTTGCGGCAGCATCGCCGTGGCCGCCGCCGGGTCTTGGTATTTGCAATGGCCGGGGTGGCCGTATACTGGGTGTGCTTTTGGTCTGTTGATTGGTGTTGCTAGCCTGTTGGGAGATTTAACTGAGTCGATGATGAAGCGAGACGCCGGCGTTAAGGATTCGGGACAGTTGATTCCGGGTCACGGCGGCATTCTCGATCGCACCGACAGTTATGTTTTTACCGCACCCTTAGTCTACTATTTTGTGACTTTGCTATTGCCCGCGATCGAGTCTTTCTTTTGACAAGCCGAAGTGACTGGGGCGAGATTCAACTAAGGCAAAACTCTAATTGATCCCCGACAAACAATCTCCCCCAAACTCAAAATTAACTCCTCAATCTCGACTTCCGGCCCGAAATCAATGTTAAAACCATTGAAATCACTGCTCTTTAATTCTCGATCGATTTCGATTTCCGGTGCTTCAAACATCAATTCGCGACCGCTGGCAATCCGCAAACCAGTCCGCAATACCAAAGGAATTTGCGTACCGCCAGCGCGCAAAATAGTCGCCGAAAGTGTCAACTTCGCCGCCTCAATTTTTATCTGCGAATTTTGCAACTTCAGCGACTTTTCCCCATCTGTCAGCGGCAGCATTGGCCGCAAAAATTCACTCAAAGCATCAGCCAGCAAAGGCGCTTTCAGCGACGCATTCAAATCCGCTTGAGAGAGCCTCAAAACGCCTGCCACGGGAACCGATTCGAGGAGGCGCAGGGGTTTGCCTTTGAGAGCTTGACCGAGGTTGATGCGAATGCCGCAGCCCTCTATGGCAACTTCTGTTAGGTGTAATCCTTTATACACGGCACCGCGAGCGGCTGCTGTTACTTTGGGGATCGCACCGCTGAAGATTTGTCGATCGCTCCCCTCAATTTTCACCTTCAACTCGTCAACCTGCTGAACTTGCGATCGCAGCAACAACTGCACCGCTGGAGACAGCACCGAGCTCGCGATCCGGCTGCCTTGACTCGGCGGCGGTGTCCCCGCTTCAAGGCCGAGATTAGCAGTCTCACCAGAGCCAGCAGCGCCAGCTATATTGTCAAATAAAAGAGAGTTGCGATCGACAGTCATAAACAATTTCCAAATACAAACCTTAACATTCAAACACAAAAATTTAACTAGGACTGGCGCATCCGACCTCACAAACCCGGTTTCTGCACAGAGATATCGCCGTCAACCTCTGATTTTCCGT
The DNA here is from genome assembly GCF_036705795.1 of Microcoleus sp. ARI1-B5. Taxonomy (NCBI): domain Bacteria; kingdom Bacillati; phylum Cyanobacteriota; class Cyanophyceae; order Oscillatoriales; family Microcoleaceae; genus Microcoleus; species Microcoleus sp. ARI1-B5. The sequence continues at coordinate 322,091 of NZ_JAUBVK010000005.1, read as the reverse complement.
TAGAACCGGGTTGATGAGCGCAACTCCTAAATCACTCCCGAAGCAGTTTTCAGGCATCAGCAATGCCTGAAGCAGCAAAATTCTCACCCTTTGGGCCCTCTGACTCTCTCATGAGTTCGCTAGTTGTGCGATCCCGAGGTAAATTTCGCGATCGAGCGTATAAAATTAACCACCAGTACCGGTTTTATGGTAGTGTTGGTTCATGGTCGGGTCAGACCCACACATATCAAACCAGCAACAAACCAACGGTGCAGGTACAGGCCTGCCGCGAGTCTTTTCCTCGTAGTTTTTGCACAACATTCAGGGTCATGCCACAAGGACAATCGGCACCGGGCCGGGCGTCCTGTAATGATTGCTCAGCATTGTAATTTATTCCCAACCAGGAATTGAGCATTGGTAGCATCGGTTAATCAATTAACCGTGTCGTCTTTCCTCCCCCACCGCTCGCGTGTTGGGGCTTTCCACACTCCCGTCATGTCTGATGAAAGGCTGCAAAAAATCCTCGCCCAGTGGGGCATTGCCTCTCGCCGTCTTGCAGAACAGATGATTGTAGCTGGACGAGTCCGAGTTAATGGCAATATTGTTCGTTTAGGAGAAAAAGCAAATCCCGATCGCGATTTCATCGAAGTCGATGGAGTCCCGGTGAAACCAACGGATCGACCCGCTTGTGTCTATCTGTTGCTCAACAAACCCGCAGGCGTAGTTTCTACTTGCAGCGACCCTGCGGCCCGATCGACAGTTCTCGACCTGCTGCCGCCCAAACTGCGGTCAGGTCAAGGCATCCACCCCGTAGGACGCTTAGATGCAGATTCCACCGGCGCCCTCTTGCTCACCAATGATGGTAAGCTGACATTTTGTTTGACCCATCCGCGTCACTCGATCGCCAAAACTTATCAGGTTTGGGTGCTCGGCGATCCCCCGGAACCCATACTCCAAGCGTGGCGTCAGGGCATTATCTTGTCCGGTAGAAAAAGTTTGCCGGCGAAAGTTAGAGTTCTCGATCGCGCGCGAGACCAAACTCTGTTAGAAGTCATTCTATCAGAAGGGAGAAACCGACAGATTCGGCGAACCGCCGAACAGTTGGGATATCCCGTGGTGCGCCTGCACCGCACAGCCATTGGCCCGATTCAATTGCAGCCGCCCGCAGGGCCAATATTGCCACCGGGCTGCTACCGACCCCTAGAAGATTCAGAAATTATTTATTTATGGAATCTAGTCAACCTAACATCAATAAGCGTGCCAGTAAATCTCCAGGAGCACAGCATATGACAAAGAATTTATTGTTTTTATTCTTCAAAACAACAAAGCAGAAACTGCACTCCCAAGAACCAGAACTACCTCAGAAGAAGCTAGCGGAAATAGGATCTCAACTCCGACAGTACCGCGAACAGCAATCGATTTCTTTGGACAAAGTAGCCGTGGTAACCATGATTCGGCGGAATCTGCTGCAAGCCATCGAAGACGGTCAACTCGACCAACTTCCCGAACCAGTCTACACTCAGGGTTTGATTAAGCGCTACGCCGAAGCAATGGGTTTGGACGGAGCTCAGTTTGCTGACTTTTTCCCGATCGAACCGCCGCCGCGATCGAGAACCAAGCTATCCTGGCAGGATGGGCCTCAGTTGCGACCGATGCACCTGTACATCTTTTACACATTTCTAATTATCTGTTCCGTCAATGGCTTATCTCAGTTGATGGGCGGTTCTCTGACAGCAAAAAACGGTGCCCAAACCAAAGAACTAGCGCTTGCGCAGCAAGAACAAGCTCGTTTATTTGCCCAGAGCACCGCCTCAAAAAATCAGAAACCGGATAGTTACGATGCTGTGGAAGCCGCAAGAACTGGTCAAAGTTTAGATAAATCTGGCAATAAACCAGTGATGGTTAGCATCACTTTTAAGGCCGAATCCTGGATGCAGATTGAAGTTGATGGCAAACCAGAGTTTGAGGGAACTTTGCCAATGGGGACAGTACGCACGTGGCAGGCTGATAAAAAATTGGTAGTTGTAGCTGGTAACGCCGGTGGGGTAATGATTGCTGTTAATAACGGACAATCCGAACTACTCGGAGAGCCTGGAGTTGCCAAACAAGTTGTTTTTAAAGCAGACGAACTCAAACCTTCAGCCAAGCCCAAGAATCAAGGTTAATTGTTAATTTGTAATTGGTAATTGGTAATGGCTGGGAGTCCACAGTTTTTAATGAGAATGTCCGTCTTTATTGACTCATATCATGTCCGAAGAGAACCACCACAATAAGATTAGTTTGTAGTGAGGACTAAAGTCCTCACTACAAACCGTTTCTCTTACGGGTAATTGACCGGACATGACATCATTACCGATTACCGATTACCGATTACCCATTAGCGATTACCGATTACCCATTATCAATTTTTATGGGGAGCGCGCCCGCAGATGTAAGTCATGGTTTTGAGCCGATCGCGCACTTCCCAATTCAAAGCTTCAGGCCGATACCGCCAGCCCCAATTTCCCTCTGCTTTCCCCGGAAAATTCATCCGCGCGTCTGTACCCAAACCCAACAAATCTTGATACGGCACAATTGCCAAATTAGCAACAGACATCCAACCCATGCGGATTAAAGACCAGTGAATTCCTTGGGGATCGATGCAGCCCAAATAACGATAAACCTCATCTCTTTCGTAGTGTTGCAGTTGATTGAACCATCCCACAGTCGTGTCGTTGTCGTGAGTGCCGGTGTAGACTACGCAGTTGCGATCGTAGTTGAAAGGCAAAAAAGGCTCGCCCGGGCCAGAGTTGAAAGCAAACTGCAAAATCTTCATTCCCGGAAACTCGAAGCGATCGCGCAAAGCTTCCACTTCGGGAGTAATTACCCCTAAATCCTCAGCGATAATCGGCAAGTTGCCAAACTTTTCGTTAATTACATCCAACAAAGCTGTTCCCGGCGCTTTAATCCACTCTCCGTACATCGCAGTTTCTTGCCCGCGCTTCACCGCCCAGTAAGCCTCAAATCCTCGAAAGTGGTCGATCCGAGTCACGTCTACATAAGCGAAAATCGCTTCAAAACGCTGCACCCACCACTCAAAATTATTTTCTTGCAACTTCTCCCAATTGTAGACGGGGTTGCCCCACAATTGACCTGTACTGCTGAAGTAATCAGGGGGAACTCCGGCCATTAAAGCTGCTTCTCCGGTGGCTTCATCCAAGCAGAATGTTTCTGGATGAGACCACACATCCGCGCTGTCGTGAGCTACATAAATCGGAATGTCGCCAATAATTTTAATGTCCCGCAGGTTGGCATAGCGTTTCAACTCCGTCCACTGGCGAAAAAACTCAAACTGGACGTATTTGTAGTAATAAATCTCAGCATTTAGCTGCTGGCGCCACTTCTCTAGCGACTCTGGTTCTCGACGGGCAATTTCTGGTTCCCAATTGTTCCAGCTAACACCGCCAAAGTTGTCTTTTAGTGCCATAAATAAGGCGTAATCTTCCAGCCAACTCTCTTTGCTTTCGCAAAAAGCTGAGAATTCTTTTTGCTGGATCGGCGATGCTTTGGTTTTGAAGTTTTCGCAAGCTTTTTTGAGCAAAGGCACTTTCAGGGCTATCGCCCGCTCGAAGTCTACATAATCGAGCGGAAATTCTGGCAAATTAGCGAAGTCTTCATCTGCGAGCAATTGCTCGTCCCGCAGCAGTTCTGGGTTGATCAGCAGCGGATTTCCCGCCATTGCTGAATAGCACGAATAAGGAGAATTGCCGTATCCTGTTGGGCCCAGCGGCAATATCTGCCAGTATTGCTGGTCGCTCTCTACTAAAAAGTCAATAAAGCGATATGCTTCTATTCCCATGTCCCCAACGCCAAATCGGCTGGGAAAAGATGTCGGGTGGAGTAGAATGCCGCTAGCTCGGGGAAAAAGCATAATCTATCTCAAGATATAGGAGTTAAACATTGACAATTTGACCGATATTCCCTAATGGTTAAACTTCGCAGTTTTTAGGGAGATTTTCAGGGCAAATACTTTTGCGATTGTCTCATATTTTCTGCGGGAACGTGCTTGCTAAATATTTGTATCGCCATCTCATCACGACTGCTGAGCCGATCGGAAAACATCAAGCCCCCCCAGGCGCTTGCTCCAATGTAGCCAATTGGGTTCTATTACCCTGGAGCGCTTGCTAGTAAATATTTTGGTCGATCGCACCCGGTTTCTGCGCAATCGTTTCTTTATAACTTTTCTTTGGCTTTCGCCCTATCTGTCTGGAGTCGTAAATTGCCCTCGATGGCCAAACATCGCCATCGCTCTCCTGAGAGCCAACGCAAAAATCAGCCGGCTGTTTTTGTATCTCCAGAAACAGTCGGCTGCGAAATTACGGGTGAAGATGCTGAGTTTAAGTTTCCTTGTTCAACAACTTCTCCACTTGTTTGAGAGCTATAGCGCCGACGTTGTACGCAGCCCAGCCGCCCGCCAACAAGACGGGACTCAATACTATTAGTATGCGCCAGTCAAAATCCATGAGTTCTCCTCCTAAAGTTTTTTAACAAATTCTCATAATCTATTTGTATCTCATTTTGTCGCCATTCTCCTGACTCCTCAAGCAAATATTGTCGCCGAAAAAGTTCCTCCACAGCACTCGCCATCGCGCTTGCAGAACATCGCTCCGCAGGAATTGATCTCGCAACTGGCTGCCGTGAGGTCGTGAGGTTCCCGCTACACCAATTATCCCACAATCTGTTTCGCAATCCCTTCCACCACCTTAGTTAGAGGGTCCTTAGGGAAGTGCAGGGCAAACACCCCCTTGCTGGCGAGCAGCATCATCTTGTCGCTGTGGGGCAGCACCCCTGCAACTGGGATGTTGTAAATACTCTCTACTTGCTGCTTCAAATCCTCGAAATCCAAGGATTCTGGAGCTTTGTTGATCGTCATCAAAATCTTGGGAACTTCCAATTTGCGCGCCACATCTACCGTGACAGCCGTTCCCTGAAAATCTTGCTGATCCGGGCGCAAAATCAGCAGCAGAATGTCGGAAATGGTAATGCTGAGCAGGGTTTCTTCGTTGAGCCCCGGGTGCGTGTCGATAAATAGGTAGTCTAAGTTCAGAACGTCGATCAGTTCTTGAAAGCCGTCGGTAAGCAGCCCCACGTCGTAGCCTTCCCGCAAAACTCGCGCTATCTCCCCTGCTTTAATGCTCGAAGGAATCAGGTAGAGGCTGCCGTTAGTGGCTAATTTTGGCAGCAGCGAATTCACATTGTAGGCAGTATCCGAGATGGGACACCTGCCCCACAGGTAATCGTTCAGGCAGCGATCCATGTTGCTCTCGCTGAAACCGAACAGCACGTGAATCCCGGGCGATTGAATGTCTGTGTCCACAATGGCGACCCTATTTCCGCCGCGAGCGATAATAGATGCCAGATTTGCAGTAGTGTTAGATTTGCCAGTTCCGCCCCGGTAAGAGTGGACAGAGATGATTTTGGACATGATATGCGTATTGCAAAGATTGAACAATTATCTATTTAGGGCTTGCTGAATAAAAGTAGAAATCCGACCAGATAAGGGGTTCAAGTTTTTTTGGCTCTACAAAGCGTGCAAGTTATAGGATTATAGAGGCTCAAAACCCTTGCACCTTGGTTGTTCGTCTCTGGCTTGCATTTGGGAATTTAGCAATAAACCTAATATTTTTCAAGCTGTGTACCCTCGTTTTTCCACTACGTACACTTTTTCAGCAAGCCCTATTTAAGTCTAGTCATTTATTGACTTTGAAGTTCTTGAGATGCTTGACTTTTATATAGACAGGTTGATGATGTCTGTCCTCTATAGGTGTGAACCCTGGTTAGCTGCGAAGTCTGCAATCCATCAGATTCTATAAACTAAGGAATTAATCAGAGGCGTACAAGACAGTAGTCTACAACTAAAAGCAATCTCAACAACCTTATTCGTCTAGAGAGAGGGCCCAGTAGTTCGCCCAGTAGCCGTAACAGCCTACAAACCGAATGTAAGTCATATTTGACTGTATGTTCTGCTCAGACTATCAGGGTAAGAAACTGCGATCGTCAATTATGATACAATTCCAGATGCCGTCGAGTTGTCTGTCATTCTTCCTTTTCCCCCAAATCCTCCTTGTCTGCTAAATTATCCATCTTTTCATCTTTGAGCCTCTTTTCTTCGATCCGGCGCTGCCGCATCTGTTTTGCTTTGGCTTGCAAATCGCTGAACTCCTCCTCTGGTTTGGTTTCGGTTGAACTAGCACCCATGCCGGCATCGATCGCGATCTCGGTTTTTGAGCCGCTTTCCGATGCAGTCGCGGCGGCGCGCTGCTTCTGCTTTTTGACTGTTTCCTGCAACTGAGCCAAGTAGTCGTCTGTCTCACTTTCGGCCTTGGGAAGCTCTGCGGCACCGTCCGTTATTTCTTGGGGCTTTGAAGGTGCTTTTTCTGAGATTTCTGTTTTGCTATTCCTCAGTTGCTCTGTCTTTCGCTGCAAGTCTCTAAAGAAATCAGATTGTATAATTTCTGCGACTTCCTGTTCTTTTTGGGCTTGGTCTATTTCTATTTTGAAGACTTGTTTTACTCGATCGCTAATTACCTTACCATATCCTGATTTATTAAATCTGTCTGCTGATACAATGCTGCCGCCAGTTAGGATTAATGCTAAGGCTGGCGCTGCCACAGGCACCCACCCGGACTGCAGAAAAATCCCAAAGCCACAAGCAAAACACCCGGACAGCATCGCTCCGAATGTCAGCGCCAACCGTGCGGGGTGAGCCATCCGCGACGCCACTGTTCCTCCCACAATTGACCATCCCGAAATCCACAGGATTTCTATCCATTCCGGCCAAAACCAAAACTGAGGTCTCTTGTCTAAAACAGCACTCAAAATTTGGCTAATTACTTGTCCGTGTACCACGATACCCGGCATAAACTGGTTGTTTTGCTGTCGCGCACTGTAAGGAGTATAAAAGAAATCTCTCACGGTTTCTGTGGTGTAACCGATGAGAACTATTTTATCTTTCACTAAATTTGGGTCGATTTTACCTTCTAAAACATCCGCAATTGTGACTTGGTTTGCGACTTGCCGCCGGGAACGATAGTTAATTAGTATTTGATATCCCCTGACATCGGCATTTGTATATCCTCCGTCATTGCTTTTTAGTTGTTTTAATTGGCTTTTTCCCAGCCATAAAGATTGATCGGGCGCCAGTTTGGGAAAGATTTTTTGCCCTTGCAGGTAGCGGAGTGCTAGCTGGAGGTTGAAGGAAGCTAAAACTTGAGAACTGTCATTACACAGATGTTTTTGGGTGGAGGATCTACCCTGAATTTTCGGCGGTTTCATAAATAATAAAGCCTTGCGCAGTATGCCGCCCGGATCGACTCCGAAGTCGGCAAATCCCACGCGGTTTTCTGGTATTCCCGGCGGCGGCGGAGAACCGGGATTGTCCGGGCCCCCGTTGGTGACTAAACATACCCCGATAATTCGATCGCTTTTTTGTAAAACTTTACTTAATTCCTTGCGCCCGTCTCCTAAAGGTACGTCTCGCAGTATGTCTAAACCGATGACTGCCGGCTGCATTTTGTCCAGTTTTTGTAATATTTCAGCTATTTTGCGATCGGATATTGGCCACTGTTTCAGTTTCTGAATGTCTCCTTCGGTAATCCCCACAACTAGCAAGCGCGAGTCTGGCTTTTCATCGGGACGCCACCTCACCATTTGGTCGTAAGCGCTGATTTCTAATGGCTCGAGTATTCCTAGGTGTCGGGCCCCCATCAAGGAGAATGTTACTGCCGCGCTGGCAATTAATACAGACCTAGCAAATAAGAGTGATGGTTTATACATTTGACTCAATTGAGTCGCTGCCGATCGAATTTTGTTAGATATTTTACTCATTACCGCAATATAAAATTTTGACGGGTTTCACCGAACAGCAGTTATTGTGCTTGCAGCCACCTACACGAGACTTCCTCCATCTTAGAGCACCCGGAAACTCCGACCGCTTTGTAACAAAATTTTACTGTCGGTCGCGAGGGAATGTGCCTGCAATCGCAGTCGCAACCTCGCTCGCTGGATTTGCCGTCCTGAAAATCCACTTGCCGATCGCATAAATTAATGTTATTGATATGTCAAGGTTCCAATTGTGTATCTGCGCGCTCGACTCGACGCTCAAAAATATTTGTCGCCACCAGGGGATGCCTGTGTTTGCAACATTATAATGAAAGGTACAAAAAAATGAAACGTTTTATACATGGGGCTATACTTGCGCTCGCCTCCGCTGCGATCGCAGCTACCGTCCCCAGTTCGCCATCGGGAGTGCGGGCACAATCCCAGCCGATGGTGCTGAGTCAGAATGTTAATTTCCAGCCTCCCGATGTCACAGCCCCCGGGAACCGACAAGGAGCGACACATCGCGGCAGCAAGCTTTGTCCGGCGGGTTTATCTATTACTCCTTTGGTGCCTCCAACTAAGATCGGTTTAACCCTCACAGAGTCTCCCACAATTTTTGTCTACGTTCCTCAAACCTCGGCAGATATAGAGTTTACTTTGCTGAATGAAAACGAGGACAAAGTAATTTACGAAAAAACATTTAAAGTTGAGGAATCCGGGATTGTGGGAATTAGCATCCCTGCTACGGGCGACAACCACAAATCCCTGGAAGTTGGCAAGCGATACGTGTGGTCGTTTTCGATGATTTGCGAACCCGACGATCGATCGGCAGATTCAGTGGTTAAAGGGTTCGTGCAGCGCATAGCACCCCAGGCAACTCTCAACAGCGATTTAGCAAATCCCGACCCGATAACTAGGCTCAACGTTTACGCCCAAAATGGGATTTGGTACGAAACTCTCGCTACTTTAGCCGAATTGCGCCGCCAGACACCGTGGGATGCGAGGCTCAGGGCCAAGTGGACGCAATTGTTGCAGTCCCAAGGACTGGAATCAGTCGCAGCTCAACCGCTGGTTGGACCTCTTTAAAGCTCCCTATTGCTAGAAGTTTTTTCCGCCCGCCGGTGGCGCTCTGAAAATTGACAAATTTACCCGATCGCGCCCGGGGTGAACACTCCGGGCTAACATTAGAGACGCGATCGATAATATCTCTACAAGTTGGTGAAAAAATGAAACGTTTTATATATTTGGCTGCGATTGCAATAGCTGTATTTGCGATCTCCGTTACTCTCCCCAATTTACTCCCACCGATGCAGGCTGTGCCTGCACCAATTCTCCTGAGTCAGAATGTTAATTTCAAACCTCCAGATGTCACAGCCCCCGGCAACCGGATACCGGGGGCCCATCGAGGCCCTGCTTGTCCGAAGGATTTATCTATTATTCCTTTAATACCTGAAAAAAAGGTTGGTTTAACCCTAGCAGAGTCGCCAACATTCTTTGCTTACGTTTCTGCCAATTCGACTCAAGTCGAGTTTATTTTGCAAGCTGAAGATGGAAAAGGAACCGAGGTTTATAAAACTACTTTCAAAGTTGACAAACCAGGGATAGTTGAGGTCAGTATTCCTGAAACAGGATCTCGCCAAAAACCTATTCAGGTTAACCAGCCATATCAGTGGTCATTTTCGGTGGCTTGCAATGACGATTCCTCGGGGAATTATTTTGTGTCAGGGTTCGTGCAGCGAATTGAACCGCAGGAAACTCTCAAGAAGGATTTGACAAATCCCGACCCTATGGCTAAGGCGATCGCTTATGCTAAAAATGGGATTTGGTACGACACTGTTGCTACTCTAGCCCAAATGCGGCGAAGAACACCCGATGATGCGAGTCTCAGGGCCGAGTGGACGCAATTGTTGGAGTCCCAAGGACTACAATCAGTTGCCGCTCAACCGCTAGTTCAGTCTTTTTAAGCCTCCCTATTTCTCAAGGTTTTGTCTTGTCCTTATTCCTAGGATCTGAAAATTGACAAATTAAGCCGATAGCCCGCGCTTGATTCAAACTCCTAGCGAGGAGTAAAAATGCCAACCCAAATTTTTTTGTATGCGGTAAAAAAATGAAACGTTTTCTAAATAAGGCTGCACTGGCGATCGCTGTATTTGCGATTTCCGTTACTCTCCCCAGTTTGCTCCCACCGATGCAGGCCGTACCTGCACCAATTCTCCAGAATCAGAATGTTAATTTCACACCCCCAGAGGTCACAGCCCCCGATAACCGGCAAGGGGGAACGCATCGAGGCTGTCAGTTGGGCGAGGGTTTATCTATTACTCCCTTAATACCTGAAAGCAATATTGGCTTAACGCTAACAGAGTCGCCAACATTTTTTGTATATGTTTCTCAACCGGCGGCTCAAGTAGAGTTTGTTTTGCTAAACGAAGATGAATCCGAAGTAGTCTACGAATCTAGTTTAAAAATTGACAAAGCCGGAATTGTGGGAGTTAGCCTGTCTGACAAAGGCAAGACAAAAAATATTGAGGTTGGTAAGCGATATGTGTGGTCGTTTGCACTGGCTTGCGATCCTCAGGAGCGATCGGGAGATTATATTGTTAAAGGATGGATGCAGCGAATTGAACCGCAGGGAACTCTCAAGAGCGATTTAGCAAATCCCGACCCGAGGGCGAAGCTAATTGCTTATGCTAAAAATGGCATTTGGTACGAGACTCTTGCTACTCTAGCCCAAATGCGCAGCCGCGCACCCGATGATGCGGGGATCAAGGCCGAGTGGACGCAATTGTTGCAGTCCCAAAAACTAGAATCGATCGCCGATCAACCCCTAGTTCAGTCTTTTTAAGCCTCCCTATTGCTCGACGAGGCTTTCTCTTGTCCTTCTTCCTATTATCTGAAGATTGATAAATTAAGCCGATCGCCTGCGCTTGATTCAAACTCTTAGCGATGAGTAAAAATGCCAGCCCCAACCTTTCTTCTATGCGGTTAAAAAATGAAACGTTTTGTACATGGGGCTGCACTGGCGATCGCCGTATTTGCGATCGCACTTACTCTCGCTAGTTTGCTGCCACCGATGCAGGCCCAGTCTCCGCCTACTCTGCTGAGTCAGAATATTAATTTCAAACCTCCAGATGTAGACGCCCCCGACAACCGACAACGAGGAACGAGTGCCGGCGGCTCCCCCTGTCCGGCGGATTTATCTATTATTTTTTTAATGCCTCCAAGTAATATCGGTTTAACGGTAGCAGAGTCGCCAACATTCTTTGCCTATGTCTCTCCCCATTCAACTCAAGTCGAGTTTACTTTGCGAGCTGACAATGACAAAGAAACCGATGTTTACACAACTACTTTCAAAGTTGACCAACCCGGGATAGTTGAGGTCAGTATTCCTAAAAAAGGATCTCGCCAAACATCTATTGAGGTTAACAAGCGATATCAGTGGTCGTTTTCGGTGGCTTGCGATCCTGCCGATCGCTCTAATGATTATTTTGTTAAAGGGTTCGTGGAGCGCATTGAACCGCAGGAAACTCTCAACTAAGACAGCAGGAGTCCCGCGCTCTACCGATCAAGGTGAGCGTCGGGAGGAATGCGCGTGAGTGAAGAGATCCACCCCTGACCGAAACCGACAATCTTTATATGTTGGAAGGGCAGGGGTGGTCGAAGAACGAACAGATTCCTGATCCTACCCCTTGTTTTTACTATCTTCACGAGATACAATAATATCAGAGTACGCGCGTGACAATGCCCCAAGTGATCACCGCCAAGCTGAAACTAAACCTGACCACCGAGCAAAAAGCCTTGGTGTCTCAGACTGCTTTAGCTTACCGGGATGCTCTGAACTATACTTCACAAGTCGCTTTTGAAGCGGGTAGAACCAGTAATGGCGCTAAGTTGCAGAAGGCTGTCTACAATGAATTGCGAGTTCAATTTGGGCTTGGAGCGCAAATGGCTTGCAATGTCCCCAGACAAGTATCTGCCACCTATAAGACCCTTTGGTCTAAGGTAAAACAATCTAACGATGCTATCGCTAAAGGTTACACAAAGAGGCGGTATAAAGGGCTAGATAAACCCCCTAAATACATTTCTCGAACCTGTACCCTAAACTATCAACGGGACTACTCTTTTAAGACCGAGCAGCAAGTGAGTATTATCACGCTGCAAGGTAGAATAGTAGTCCCGTATGATGGCTACAACAAGCATCTAGATTTAATTACCAAGGGCGCTAAAATTGGAGCCGCTAAAATTGTCTATCAGCGTTCTTCTAAGGTCTACTACTTAATGGTAAGTATTGAAGTAGAAGTACCTGAAATTAACCCACTAAAAATAACCAGAGTCTCTGGTGTCGATGTGGGTATGCGCTACTTAGCAGTAGAAACGGACTTACAAAATAAGTCTAAATTCTACTCAGGAAAAGACGCTAGACACAAAGCCAACCGCTATCACAAAGCTAGACAAACTCTTCAGCGTAAAGGCACTCGTTCGGCAAAGCGAAGACTAATCGCTTTATCTGGAAGAGAAAGACGGTTTATCGCTGATGTGAACCACCAAATCAGCAAGGAAATTGCAAAGCCTAACAGCCTGATTGGACTAGAAAACTTGACCGGAATCCGAGATAGAACTAAGTCTAAGTCTGGGAAGAAGGCTAGCAAAAAACAGCGCAGAGCTAATAGAAATAAGGCTAAATGGTCATTTGCCGAATTGCACGGGTATATCGACTACAAAGCCAATCTAAATGGTTCGTTAGCAACTAAAGTTCCGGCTCATTATACATCGAAAAGTTGCCCTAAATGTGGACATACTTCGGATGCTAATAGACCTAACAAAGGACTATTGTTTCGATGCGAATGTTGTAGTCATGAGTTACACGCTGCAAAGGTTGGTGCGCGAAATATTGCAATGAGAGCGTTGCTTGTCCGGCAAGACTGGATGAGCACTCCTGAGCTTGTCAGCATCCCCTGATGTATCGAGCGGTGAAACCAAAGCCCAAATCCTGCAAAGGTTTTCCCAATTGCGGTGGAGTTCTGATACAAGCCCACATCATAGCGGTACTCCGCTTGATGATGGGTAGTTGACAAAGGATTTGGCAAATCCCGACCCTATGGCCAAGGCGATCGCCTATGCTAAAAATGGGATTTGGTACGACACTCTGACTACTCTAGCCCAAATGCGGCGAAAAGCTCCTGACGATCCGAGTCTCAAAGCAGAGTGGACGCAATTGTTGCAGTCCCAAAAACTAGAATCGATTGCCGATAAACCGCTAGTTCAGTCTTTTTAATCGAGACTATTCACCCAAATCCCAAATCTAAAATCGCTTGATGACTAATAACTCTCCAACAATTCTAGCCCTTGATTTTGACGGTGTGATTTGTGACGGACTAATCGAATATTTCCAAACAGCTTGGCGCAGCTACTGTCAAATCTGGAAACCAATCGAAACAGTCCCCGATCCAGATTTAGCTTTGAGTTTCTACCGAGTGCGGCCAGCCATCGAAACCGGCTGGGAAATGCCGCTGCTGATTCGCGCACTGCTGACAGGAATTACCGAAGAGCAAATTTTGCTGGACTGGCCAAACATTGTACCCCTGTTATTGACCGAAAATAATTTAAAAGCCCAGTCTGTCGGCGCAATGTTAGACGGACTGCGCGATAATTGGATTGCTGAGGATTTAGCTGGATGGCTGTCTTTGCACCGCTTTTATCCAGGAGTAGCCGATCGCTTGCACTCGTTACAGGAGAGTTCGGTGAAAGTCGCGATCGTCACAACCAAGGAAGGCCGTTTTGTGCGGGAACTTTTGCAGCTAGCGGGCGTACAAATGCCGTCGGAGTTAATTTTTGGGAAGGAATACAACAAGCCGAAACACCAAATATTGCGGGAATTTTTGGCAGCATCTGGCAAAGATGCGACTATTTGGTTTGTGGAAGACCGATTAAAAACTTTGCTCTCGGTGAAGCAGCAGCCGGATTTATCTCAGGTGAGGTTATTTTTGGCTGATTGGGGTTACAATACTTTGGCAGAACGGGAATCTGTGGCTCAAAATCCACCAGTTCAATTGCTTTCTCTGTCGCAGTTTGCCGGAGATTTTGCCGATTGGCTGCCCGACGAATGTTGATGTTAGATTTGTTGGGAGGTAGGTTTTTTCGCTTAGCAGAGTCAAAAAAAATCCCAAAATTTTACACTTTTTTTGTTGACTTTTGCGGCACTGACATGGTATTTTTAAATAATGGGATGGTTGGAAAAATAATATTTTTGAACAGATTCCCATTATAAGATAAATATAACAGGAATTTCCCGAAAAAGCAAGGATATCGACAAAAAAAATCAACTTTTTCATGTCGGTGACGAGCATAATAAAATAGGTTCGCAGCATCGGAATGCAAGTCCTTCTTTCGCTCGGACTTGCATTCCGATGCTGCGAACCAATCTGAGGATTAAAACCAATGCTCGATTTAACTAAAGCAGCCAAGGCAATGCAGGGAATGAGCCAACATTTGAATGTGGAAGCTCAGGCGGCTCGCCAGCGTTTGGAAGTGGCTCAGAAGTTGCTGGTCAAGGCGGCAGCGGGACAGGAAAATTTGGTAGAATTGCAAGAGAGTTGGAGCGATCGCACTTTATTCAATGCAGCCACGCCGATCGAGCCCTTAGACGATCGCACCTACATCACCGCACCCCCCGCCGCCCACACAGTCTTCGCCACAGACGGATCGCAAATTTCGCCCAGCCATCACGAAATAGCCTACTGCTACCTGCTAAATGTCGGCACAGTCATGCTGCACTACGGCCAAAGCCGCCACCCTGTTTTAGACAGCGTGCCCGAAGTTTTCTACAAACCAGAAGACTTGTATGCTTCGCGGCAGTGGGGCATTAGAACCGAAGAGTGGATGGGATACCGGCGCGGCGTTTCCGAAGCCATCGCCCTCGCGGAAATGGGCTGCAATTGGGCAAAATTTAACAACAATCAACTACCCGCGCCAACTTTGGCAATGGTAGACGGTTCCCTGATTTATTGGTTTTTGGAACAGTTACCCAGCGAAGCGCGCGATCGAATTTTGCAGCCAATTTTAGAAGCTTGGGACAAATTGCGTGTAGTAAAAATTCCCCTATTAGGATACTTGAGCGCTTCTCGCAGCAGCGAAAGTTTATCTTTTTTGCGGTTTCAAGCTTGCACCCACGAAGTACCAGACTGCATGACAAACTGCCCCAACGTTGGATTTTCCGCCACCAGTGCTTTCGACGCAAAAGCACCTTGTCAAGAATTTGAACCCTTGCGAGATGCCGTCTTCTGGGCAACAATCCTGTCCCCCGGACAAAGAAGCCCGTTGTGGAAATCCCAAGCTCGAATTTTAGATTTGTACGGCCTTAATTCCGTCTATTTCTGTTACGTTCACGTCGGTACAGAAATTGCTAGAATAGAAGTGCCGGAATGGGTAGCACAAGATGCAGGACAGCTAGATTTAGCCTTAGGAATGATGCTGGCTCAAGTACACAAAGGCGGCGGCTATCCAGTAACGCTAGCAGAAGCCCACAACCAAGCAGTTGTCACCGGAGGCGATCGAAGTAGTTTTTTCGCTTTGTTAGAGCAGCAAATGATTAAAGCAGGTTTAAAAAATGTCGGCATTTCTAATAAAGAAACCCGGAAGCGCGGCAGTATTGCTTGAACTAAAAATTAGAGTTAAAAATGTTATATGCCCATAGAATTAATCATCTTAATAGCTTCCTTACTTGTATCTTGGCTGGTGTTTAATTGGGCGTTTAAAGTGTTGAAAGCCAGCATCGGCACAGCGATTGCTATAGCAGCAATTGTGCTGGCGATGCAGTTATTATTTGGGATCGGGCCAACTCAGCTTTTTCAACACATCACTCACCTGCCACAAACCCTCTCGAAAATAATTTTTGGCCGGTGATCCGATTTGAGATTTCAGATTTGAGATTTCAGATTTGTTCTCTCATCTAAAATCTAAAACCGCAAATCTGCCGACTTTAGGAAAAATATTCCTTTCTCCTTACTTCCTTCGGTCAACTGTCAACTGTCAACTGTCAACTGTCAACTGTCAACTGTCTAACTTCCCAGCATTTGCAACTTGTACAAACTGGCATACAAACCTTCTTGCTGCAACAATTCTTCGTGACTGCCAGACTCTACTAACTGCCCGCGTTTGAGCACTAAAATGCGATCGACATTTCGGATAGTCGAGAGCCTGTGCGCAATGATTATCGCCGTTCTGTCCGCCATCAAACGCTCCAAAGCCTCTTGAATCAAAGCTTCCGTCCCCACATCCAAACTAGCAGTCGCCTCGTCCAAAACTAAAATACTGGGATTGCGAATAGCCGCGCGAGCAAACGCTAACAACTGCTTTTGTCCCCCCGAAAGATTGGTTCCCCTCTCCCGCAATTGCGTGTCATAACCTTGAGGTAACTCTTCAATTAAACGGGCAACATTCGTCTTTTCTGCTGCGGCTTGAATCTCCTCAATCGAGTAACTTTCTCCCAAGCTAATATTGCTCTTCACATCGCCAGCAAATAGAAAGCCATCTTGAATAATCACACCTACGTGTCTCCGCAATTCTGCTTGAGGCAAATCGCGAATATCTATACCATCGATCAGAATCCGTCCTCGCGTGGGCTCGTAAAGGCGGCACAGCAGACGGATGATCGAACTTTTGCCCGCACCAGTGGGGCCGACTAATGCTACTTTTTCGCCGGATTTGATGGTAAAATTCAGGTCTTGCAGAACATATTCATTTTCTTTGTAGGCAAACCACACATTGTCAAATTGGATTTCTCCTGATGCGGCTTGCTTTGATTCGGCATGGGAAACTAGGGATTTTTGATTGTTAGCTGATAGACGATATTCAGAAGTTACAGGAGTGTGATTGTTGTCTACCAATTCTGGCTCATTTGAAGATAAATTATAAGCAAGTGCCTCTGGATGACCGGCCATCAGCAATGGCGAATAATATTCCCTTCTTCCCTCTTCCCTCTTCCTTCTTCCTTCTTCCTTCTTCCTGAAATCCGTTAAATCCGTTAAATCCGTTACATAATCCGTTGCCGAACTTCCTTCCTTCTCCCCGCTAGTTGGATCTTTAATTTCGATCGGCTCGTTGAGAATATCGCTAATTCGTTCGACGGCGGTAAATCCTGCTTGAATCGCAGTAAATTTCTCGGCAAATTGCCGCAGCGGATCGAACAGACGCTGAGCAAATAAAATAAATGCCGAGAGAGTACCAAAGTTAAGAGTACCCTGCAGAACGTTTTGACCGCCCATCCACAAAACGGCTGCGATCGCCACTAAAGCAATCCATTCTAATGTCGCAGATACCGCAGAGTCGTAAAAGATAGTTGTGTCAACTGCTTTAATGTAGCGTTTATTGGTGACGCTAAACAATTCTGAGTTGAATCTTTCGCGGCGGAATAGCTGCACTACGCCAATACCAGTCAGGTTTTCTTGCAGTTGTGCGTTGAGATCGGAAAGTTCTTCTCTGGTAGTGTAATTCGCGAGGCGATATTGGTACTGAAAATAAACGATAACGGCGGTAATCGGTATCATCATCAGCACCAACATTAAAGCTAGTTGCCACTGCATGGTAAACATGAAAATGGCAATCACTAAAATTGAAAATAAATCGCTGACAATCCCGATCGCCCCTGACGAGAAAACCTCTCCCAAAGCTTCCACATCGCTGGTGAGGCGAGTCATCAATTTACCTACAGGAGTGCGATCGAAAAATCTCACTGCTAGCGATGTGACGTGGGCGAACAAATCATTTCTAATATCAGTAGTAATAATTTGCCCTACTTTCGTGACTAAATAGCCTTGAACTGATTGCAGTGCCAATCTAAATGCTATAGTTAGCATGAGCAATACTGCCAAAACATTTAATGCAGCAGATAAAGGCAATCCCCGCAAAAATTCATAGGTAGGTTCCGCTCGAATTACCGAAATGGCCTGTCCGATCAGAATCGGTTGAATTGCTCCTGAGACTGCTAGCGGTACTAATAGTGCGATCGAAATAATCAGCAAGCGTTTGCTGCGGGTTGCGTAAGATGCCAACCTCATGAATAACCGCCAGTCTGTATCGCGGCGGGGTTGGTTTTCGGTGTCTGCTACTGGTGAGGAAATCGTCATCGATCGCAAAAATGGTACAATACATCCAATTAATAATTGTAACAAATAGAATCAGTTAAGTTAGGCGATCGCCCTCAGAAGAGAGAAAATCCTTTTTGCTGTTTGGAAGCCTCAGCAGCAAGCTAATTGCGAATATTTATCAAGATTTACGGCATTTAATACTTCGTAGGGTGCGCAATGCGCACCTTACATTTAATACTTCGTAGGGTGCGCAATGCGCACCCGATCGCGTTTAAATTACTCGCATCACAAATTAGCATTATTGTCTGCTGACAACTACGAAGTTTTTTGCAATTGCTTGTTAACCTTGATAATCTTCTTGTCGAAATACTGTTGTCGGTGTCCCAATCTTTTAGCCACTTCCAACCCTTTTTGATAAGCTTCCAAAGCTTTATCGTAAGCCTTCATTTCCTGAT
This sequence comes from Microcoleus sp. ARI1-B5, assembly GCF_036705795.1. Taxonomy (NCBI): domain Bacteria; kingdom Bacillati; phylum Cyanobacteriota; class Cyanophyceae; order Oscillatoriales; family Microcoleaceae; genus Microcoleus; species Microcoleus sp. ARI1-B5. The sequence goes on along the minus strand of NZ_JAUBVK010000005.1, from coordinate 303,715 downwards.
AAACTTGACCGAGATTGTCGTAAGCATTCATCACTCCGTACCAATTGTAAGCCCGTTCTTCCAACAGCAACTGCATTTGATAAATCCGCAAAGTCGGTTCTAGCTGTTTTTGCGATCGGTAAAGCAATGCTAATTTATCCAAAGCTTCGCTAGCTTGGGCGTACTGTTGAATGGGGAGGGCTAAATTGTAGGCTTCCTGATAGTATTGAGCTGCTAAATTGATTTGACCTATAGTTTGGTAATCGTTGGCGATCGCAATTTTGAGCGGCGGTATCGCAGCCGGGTTTTGCAGGTTGAGATACACTGATGCTAGTTTTTCCCGGGCTGCGATCGCCTTTAGGGGTTGTTTCGACTGCTGGTAAACATAGGCCAACTGTCTCAGAGTATCTACCTCAGTGGGAGGAGTTACAGGCTGCGGCGGCGCGCCATTTCCCGCCGTTACAGCAGCAATTGGTACAGCAGCATTAGCAGCAAATACAGCGCGGTTTTCCTGAATTAAACTTGCCAATTCCTCATACACGGGAGCAGCTTTATCGTAACTCAACCAATTGATGTGAATAAGTGCGAGATCCTTTAAAATCTGACCTTGAGCCAATATATCTTGATTTTGGCGCGCATTTTCGAGAATTTGTTGGTAAACTTCTACAGTCGGGCCTTTAGCGCGCACCTGCCCAAAAGCCGCAGCTAAAGCCGGGAGCAACTCAGTATTTACCGGCACTTGGGATTTAACTTGTTTGTGAATTGCTTGCAGCCGTTTGGTAATAAGCTGAAGTTCCAGGTTTTTATTGCTACTCCAAGCAACACTTCCCACCCGACTCAAAGCAGCAATTTCCGTCGCCGGGCCAAGATACCTGCGCAGCCGCAATTCTCGGAACCAAATATCAAAAGCACCAGCCCCATCTCCAGCTTGCAGTTTAGCCGCGGCTTCTAAGTTTAACTGTTCCAAAGCCGCTGTCAGTTCGTCCCGCTGAGTGCTGCTCAAAGATTCAGTAGCTGGTTTTAGGGGATCGGGTGTGGTAATTTCTAGAGGATTAGGAGAAAATTGATCGAGGGCTGGTGGATTAGTTTGGGCGCTAGCAATAGAACCAGCACACAGCCACAACCCAAGCAAGCACCCAATTGGCACAGAATTTCTCATTCTCAAAATGTGGTTGCCGCGATTCGGCATCCCTTCTCGAAACATCAAGTTTTGCATATTTACAAAACGGTATAAATTATGTCACCAAGATGGCACAAAAGCAAACTTTTCAACAAGAGCAACAAAATAAAACTTACCGCACTGAGCAATTATTGGGATTTACAGGCTTTGGGCGATCCTCTTCGTTGGCGTAGCCCCCGTAGGGGCGGGCTTCGCCAACGCATTTTGCGCTTGTGCAGCTTAGCCCTAATTTTATTAACACTTTGCACAGCTTGCACCCCCCCTCCTGCCGTTGCTAGAGACCGCTCTTTTCCTGAAATATCCCTGGACTTTTTAGGCGAGTACGAATTGCCCAAAATCACTTTTGAAGGAGTACCAGTCGGTGGTTTGTCGGGAATCACCTACGACCCCAAAGGTATTAGCGGCGTCACTTCTAAAGCTTATCGCTTTTACGCTCTTTCCGACGACAACAGCGAAAATGGAGAAGCCAGATTTTACAGTCTCCGACTAGACCTCACATCGAACGAACCAGGAAATATTCGCCTGGAAAAAGTTGCCGTTGAAGGCGTTACCTCCCTCAAAAAAGCAGACGGTGAAACCTTCTCTTGGGGTTCCATCAATCCCGAAGGCATCGCCCTTTCTCCCCGCAATTCAGTATTTGTCGCCAGCGAAGGCGTCACTCATGCTGGCATCCCTCCTTTTGTAGGAGAGTTTGACCTCAAAACCGGGAAATTGCTGGGAAATTTGCCGATTCCCAAACGCTACATTCCCGATGCCAGCGATGAAAAGCAGCAGCAAGGAGTGCGGGAAAATTTAGGTTTTGAATCTTTAAGCATTGACCCAGAAACCTTTAGTCCGGGCGGTCTCGATCCGTTTCGTTTGTTCGCAGCTACGGAAGCGCCGTTAATGCAAGATTTCGACCCGGAACAGGCAAGTAAACTGCGTTTTTTACATTATGTAATCGTCGATAAAACGCCGCAATTAGTATCGGAAAATCTTTACAATTTAGACCAAGTTCCCCTGACAGTTTTGAACGGTTTAACAGAATTAGTAACTGTCGGTGGCGGTCATATTTTGAGTTTAGAACGTTCTTTTGGGCTGTCGGGATACAGTGCTAGGATTTATCAAGTAGCGCTTGGGGCGGCTACAGATACTTCGAGAATCCAGAGTTTTAAAGGGCAAGTGACAATGGTCGAACCTGTTAAGAAAAAGTTGTTGCTAGACTTAAGCGAACTCGGAATTCCGCTGTACAATTTAGAGGGAATGACTCTCGGGCCACTGTTGCCCGACGGCAGTCAAAGTGTAGTTTTGGTCAGCGATGACAATTTTGATGAAGCGCAGAAAACTCAGTTTCTTTTGTTTAGCTTAAAAGGGAAATTTTAGGGTGAGGATGCTTGGTATCAGAAACCCGATTTCTCGGAGTCTGAGGTTTGCCAGCGAAGTATTTGGCAAGAAACCGGGTTGGGCACCTCAATTTTGGTAAAAGAAACCCGGTTTCTCCGAGTCTGTGGTTGGCTACCAAAGTATTTGGAAAGAAACCGGGTTTCTCACCTCAAATTTTCTCAAAGAAACCCGGTTTCTCGGAGTCTGAGGTTTAACAGCGAAGTCGTTGGCAAGAAACCGGGTTTCTCACCTCATTAATTCCTGAAACCCTTACTTTTCTAGCTGAAATCCGTTACATCTGATATCTTGCACGGGGCGTCACTTGGGGATTTTTAGTGGGGTGGGGGCGGGTTTATTTAACCTGTTTGCAGGCTTGAAGGCTGTTGGTGAACCCGCCCCTACAGGATTATTGAAAATGGTGCCAATAGGTCAGTTAAATCCGTTAAAAAATCCGTTGCCGAACTTCTTCTATATGTTTACACGCAAAAGCTTAAAATTACCAGACATCGAACTTTCCTACCTAGAATGGAAGTCACAAACAGGGGAAAAAGTTCCGCGTTTGCTGCTGTTGCACGGTTTAGCAGATAGTGCAGTCGTCTGGACGGGCTTGGGCAATTACTTGTCTAACCGCTATCATATTGTAGCGCCAGATATGCGCGGTCACGGAGAAAGTAGCAAACCGAAAACAGGCTATACTTTTGAAAGTGCGATCGCAGATTTGGAAGTTTTGATGGCACACCTCAACTGGCCTTCCTCCCACATTCTAGGACATTCTTGGACGGGAAAACTAGCGCCGATTTGGGCGAGGCAAAATCCCGATCGCTTTTGCAGTATGATTTTAGTAGACCCAATCTTCATCACCAAGCTGCCCGCTGTGATGAAACTCAGCCTGCCAATGGTTTACCGCAAATTAGACTGTCTCAAATGTATGGGCCCGTTTGCAACTTTATCCCAAGCAGAAGCAGCAGCCACACAATCGGGAGAATACGCTGGTTGGAGTGACGCGCAGCAAATGATATTCCAAAACCAAATCGAACAAAAATTAGACGGAAGTTGGGGAAGTAAATTTGTGATTCCCGCCAGAAATCAGATTTTTGCCGAAGTGATGAAAGTTGCCGGTTTAACGGAAAATATTTATATCCCAACTTTGTTCGTACAGCCGGAAAAAGGCGTAAATCGCATGGATTGGCAAATGCAACCCTACAAAACATACTTGCAAAATCTTACCCTTGCTAAAGTACCGGGGAATCACTGGTGTTTTTTGACTCAACCGGATACTTTTAATCAAACTCTGGCAGAATTTTTAGAAGGTCAACAACAGTGAATTTAGAAATTATCGCACATCGGGGATTTTCGGCGAGATCCCCCGAGAATACTTTAGCAGCTTTTGAACTGGCGATCGCCCGTGGAGCTCATTCCATCGAATTTGACATCCAACTATCCGCCGACAGCGTGCCCGTAATTTTCCACGACGCCACACTCGATAGAATCACCGGAGTTTCCGGTAAAGTCAGGGAAACAAATCTGTCACAATTGCAGACACTCAATGCTGGTAAATGGTTTGGCGGTGAATTTTCCCAGGAAAAAATTCCTACTTTAAAAGAAGCCTTAGCTATCCTGAAAAATGTTGACAAATTTCTCTACTTTGATGTCAAGCCGCACTGCGAATGGTCGGATGCAGAAGTCGCGGAGTTTGTCAATACTTTGAACGGTGCAGGAATCAAAGAAAAATGCGTTATTACTTCCTTTAACGACAAATTTCTGGAACAAGTGCGGCGGCTAGATGGCAATTTGGCGATCGGACACATTGTTGCTAATCTAGAAGCGTACAACACTCAATTGTCTCAAGCTGTCGCCTATGGGGATAATTTGATTAGCAGCCTGTATCGCGTTTTGCTGGAAAACCCCGCACTGATTGAAGCAAGCCGCAGTCAGGGAGTTGACATTGTGGCCTGGACGGTGGACGATGTAGAAGATATGCAAAAGTTAATTGATTTGGGTATAACTCGGATTGTCACTAATTGTTTGATATAATTTTTTTTAACCGCAGATGTAGGCGCTTCGCCTGGACGAAGGGTACGCGGATGGACGCAGATAAATATCAATACCTGTAGGGGCGGGTTTCACCAACAATTTTTTATTCACATCCACAATATCTATAAACCCGCCCTCACCAGGCGACTATCTCAAATCAATGAACTACTTTCGACAAAGCATCCACGAAATGTCCGGTTACGTGCCGGGGGAACAGCCACCGCTAGGCACAAAAATTATTAAACTAAATTCTAATGAAAATCCCTATCCGCCTTCTCCCAAAGCCTTAAAAGTGCTTCAGGAAATAGACCCAGAAATGCTGCGGCGCTATCCTGATCCAACTGGCAAAATTTTCCGCATTGCTGCTAGTGAAGTTTTGGGAGTTGCTGACGATTGGATTTTGGTAGGTAACGGCAGCGATGATTTATTAAATTTGATAGTTCGCGCTGTGGGCGAAGCTGGGAAACAGGTTGTTTGTCCCGCGCCTACCTATGTATTGTACCGCACTTTGGCGCAAATTCAAGATGCAGAATTTGTTGAGGTTCCCTATCCCGATGACTACAAGTTACCCGTGGATTTGCTAATAGCGGCCCGAGGTGCTGTGACATTTGTAGCTTCGCCAAACAGTCCCTCGGGAACAGCGATATTTATTGCTGATTTGGAGAAACTGGCTCAAGAGTTATCGGGCATTCTTGTCATTGATGAAGCTTATGTAGATTTCGCAGAAAATAATGCTTTGGAATTGACAAAAAAGTACGGTAATGTTATAGTTTTGAGGACGCTTTCCAAAGGTTATTCGCTAGCAGGATTGAGGTTGGGTTTTGCGATCGCAAATCCGGCGCTGTTGGCTGAGTTAAATAAAGTTAAAGACAGCTACAATGTGGATGCTTTAGCTTATGCGGTGGCGGCGGGTGCGATCGCAGATTCAGACCACAAAACAGCCAACGCCGAAAAGATTAAGGCTTCGCGAGCAAAACTAGCCGTTAGCTTCAAGGAATTAGGCTTTGACGTTTGGCCCTCGCAAACCAACTTTTTGTTAGTTAGGCCGCCAAACGGCGATGCAGAAAGGATTTATCAAACACTGAAAGTACGGGGAATCTTGATTCGATACTTCAATCAGCCGCGATTAGAAGACAAATTGCGGATTAGTGTAGGTACGGAAGCACAAAATCAAATATTAGTTAAAACTATGAGGGAAATCCTATAAATAACGACCGCAGTAAAATAGGTTTGTAGTGAGGACTTCAGTCCTCTGATTGGTATGCAGACTTGCATTCCTCACTACAAACAGCTTGATTACGGATAATTATTAGGATTATCAATAGCCAACCCTGCAGACTGAGCAATATCCAGCAATCTGTTGTCCGCCGAAACAAAAATTAGTTGAGTTTCTGGCTGCGAAAGGAGAGTAGTAGATTGAAAGCGCAAAGCCGACGCTAACTGCACAGAATCATAAGCGCGCAGGGGATGTTGCATCACCAATTCGGTGGCTGTTTCTATCACAGTTGGATCGACATCTATGACTCGGTATTCATTTTCAAAATCCTCCCTAACTTTTTGCACAATTAAATCAAAGCGCTCCGCAGACAAACTTCCATCCCGCAGACGGCGTGCAAAAGCGCTGTGTAACTCCACCCAAGTAATCTGGCTAATAGCTAAATCGTTATCTGTAGCAGGATCGGTAATCGATAAAATCCAGTCACTGCCTATTTCAGGCACGTACCGTTTGACTAAAGCGCTAGTATCGAAAAAATAAGCATTTACCACGGGCCACGATCCTCGATAATGATTTCTGACAGAGGCTTACCTGGTAGCGGTTCCATTTGTTTCATCATTTCGCGCCATTTCTGTTCGCGGCGTGCTAATTCTGCTCGATCGAGCTTACCCTGTTTCTTTGGCAAACGCACCAATCCTCGTACATCCATCAACTTAATCGCCTTTTCGCGATCGCCCTTGACTTCTTCCTGCGAAACTTCCGCTACAATTGTGATTTGCACAGTTTCCCCATCATTCAATAACAAAGGACTCAGGGGACGAAAAACCCCGTTTTCGTAGATAGCAGTAATAGTTTCTGGCATAATTAGCCTCTTAATTAAATGCTTTGACTTATTGTACTTCTTTTAATTACTTCGTTGCGACCACAGCCAAATTCCAAGCCAAGCGCTTCATCAAAGGCAACTTTTTCAAAAAGCCATCCAACTCTTCTAACCGAGAGTATTCCGGTTTCAATCTCTCTTGTTCAATGATAATCTTTTTCCAATAACGCTCCTCATTGGGATGCACTTTTTCTATCAAATAAAAGCGCAAAAAAATCCAAAGCGATGTCAGCCAAAACGTATCGTAAGCCGTCTCCGAAAACAAAGACTTGACAAAATTCACAATATTAATATCCAAAGGAGTTTCATCCTCCGTCCGCACCTCAGTCGCCATTCTGCGGTAAACATTAATCACAGGATTGTGCTTCATCGGGTCCCAAAAACAAGCTTTGCCCCCAGGCTTCAGCACGCGCTGCATTTCGCGAATTGCCTTTTCAGGTTCCGGCAAATGGTGCAGCAAATTGGAAGCGTAAACAATATCAAAACTGTTGTCCGGGAAATCTAGCGCCATTGCATTGACAGTGCAACCTTCTATTTTGACGCCGTTTTTCTCTGCCAATTTCAGCGCCACATCTACCATGCCCTGAGAATAGTCCGCCGCTACACAATGCGCGCCTTTTTTAGCAAAATAAACGCTGTTTTCTCCCGCGCCGCAGCCTAAATCTAAGAGGCGTTTGCCTGTAATGTCGCCCATTTGTTTGAGGATAAATCTATTTTCTGGGGCGGTGCAAGCTTCAAAGTAATCATTGACTCGAATGCCGTCAATATCGATCGTAGATGCCCAAGCATCGTGGAATTGCCGCTCTTTTTTTAATGTTTCTTCTTGCATTTTTTGAATGATTTGTTATTTTCATAGAATTGTTTTAAAACCGCAGATGAACGCGGATAAACGCAGATTAATTGAGATTTATCTGCTTCGATCGGGGTTCGTCTGCGGTTTTTTTTAGGAAAGATTGCTGACAATCAATTTATCAGCGCTGTGCTTTTGCAACAACTTGATTTCCGATCGCTGTTGGCTGTTCGGAGGATTTTTCAGGATTAGCCTGCAATGACACGTACAGCCGATTTAAGGCGCTGATGTATGCTTCTGCGGATGCTACAATAATGTCGGTATTTGCTGAATGACCGGAAAATACTTTGCCTTCGTGGCGCAAGCGAATTGTTACTTCGCCGATCGCATCTATGCCCGCTGTCACCGATTGTACAGAAAACTCGATCAACTCGTTCGGTACATTTACCACGCGGTTGATTGCCCTGTAAATCGCATCTACGGGGCCAGTGCCGATCGCAGCATCGGTCAATTCTTCCCCCGCCGGATTCCGCACAGTGACAGTTGCTGTCGGGCGAGATTTATCGCCGCAGGAAACTTGCACCAATTCTAACCGGAAAAGTTCCGGTGCTTGGTGGACTTCGTTGTTGGCGATCGCCTCTAAATCCCAATCAGTAATCTCTTTTTTCTTGTCGGCTAAATCTTTGAACTTAACAAAAGCCTTATTTAGCTCATCGTCGGCCATTTGAAAACCCAACTCTTTCAAGCGAGTGTGGAAAGCGTGGCGCCCCGACAATTTACCCAGCACGATTTGATTTTCTGTTAAGCCGATCGACTCAGCGTCCATAATCTCGTATGTCCGCTTATTTTTGAGCACTCCGTCTTGGTGAATTCCCGACTCGTGAGCGAAAGCATTTGCTCCCACAATCGCCTTATTTGGCTGTACCAACATCCCCGTTAAATTGGAAACCAAGCGCGAAGTTTTGTAAATTTGGCGCGAGTCAATATTTGTCAGCGGTTCCTCAGAATCCGCAGCCCTGCCCAAGAACGGATTATAATATTGGCGCCGCACGTAAAGCGCCATTACCAACTCTTCCAGAGCTGCATTTCCCGCCCGTTCGCCAATCCCGTTAATCGTGCATTCTAACTGTCTGGCGCCATTTTTCACAGCTTCCAAAAAGTTAGCAACAGCCAATCCTAAGTCATTGTGACCGTGAACCGAAATAATTGCGCGATCGATATTCGGCACATTTTCCTTAATTCCCCGAATCAAAGCCCCAAACTCGCTCGGAGTCGTGTAGCCTACAGTATCGGGAATATTAACAGTAGTTGCACCAGCGGCGATCGCCCGTTCCAGAACCTGATACAAAAACTCCGGTTCCGAACGACAAGCATCTTCCGGCGAAAACTCCACATCCTCGACAAAAGACTTAGCGTAAGCCACCATTTCCGGCACAATTTCCAGAACCTCAGCCCGCGTCTTTTTCAGCTTATGCTCCAAGTGAATATCAGACGTAGCCAGAAACGTATGAATTCGCGCATTGGCTGCTGGTTTCAGAGCCTCTGCCGCTGTTTTAATATCCTGCTTTCTCGCCCGTGCTAAACCGCAAATTGTCGGGCCATCTTCCGTGCCAACCGATCGGGCTATTTTTTGGACAGCCTCAAAATCTCCCGTGCTGGTGAAAGGGAAACCCGCTTCAATCACGTCTACACCCAATCTCGCTAACTGGCGGGCAATAGTTAGCTTTTCATCCACATTCAGAGATGCGCCCGGAGATTGTTCTCCGTCCCGCAAAGTCGTATCGAAAATAATAATCCGGTCTTGACTTGGTTTAGTTTTCATAGCTCTAAAAAAGTGTTTTCCTGATTTTTACTTGTCCGTTTTTCTGGGCAATTAGTGCCAGTCACCAGTCTTGTGTTTCGCGCCCCTAACGAATAATTAATAATCAATAACCCATAACGCCTGACTGCTGACGGCCCGACGGCCCGACGGCCAAACTGATGACCAATGACTAATGATTAATGAAATCGGACTGCTTCCCTGTCAAGCGGTCAACTGTCAACTGTCAACTGACTAATAATCCATTTTCTCGATATGTTCCCGAATTTCATTTAGGTCGATATACCTATCTGTAGCATTTCGTAACTCTCTAGCAATCATTCCTTCGGTGGATACCACAGTAATATGAGTATTTTTCGATCGCAGCAGCTCGATCGCCCGCTCAAAATCCCCATCCCCGCTAAACAGCACAACTTGGTCGTACTGATCCACCGTATTAAACATATCAACCACAATCTCGATGTCTAAATTAGCTTTTTGAGAATATCGGCCCGAAGCATCGTCGTAATATTCCTTAAGAATCTTCGTGCGAACCGTGTAACCCAGACTGATCAAAGCATCTCGAAATCCCCTTTGATCTTGGGGGTCTTTGAGACCCGTATACCAGAAAGCATTGATCAAGATGACATTCGGCTGCGAAGTTTTGAAATATTCGAGCACCCTGCGAGGATCAAAAAACCAACCGTTCTTTTGTTGAGCGTAGAACATATTGTTCCCGTCCACAAAAATAGAAAGGCGGTTCATTAAGTTTGTCATAGAACTTAGACCTAATAATTGTAGAAAGAAGTTAATCTAAATATCACATTTTAGCAATATGGAGCTAACTGAGGCAATAGATTAAACTTCAGAAAACTCCATGCCCCCAGTATTTCATATTTTCGCCTCTACCGCCAGAGGGCTCTTTTAGGGCTGCTTGGATTCGATGACCCGCCCGATCGAACCCGACGGCCAGTAACTCAATGCTTTGGCTACCGCGTCAAGGTTAATGGGGCTTGAAACTACCGCGCCAACCGCCCTAGGGCCAAGCAGGCATACAGCGCATTGCAGTATCTTTTGCTCCCCTGATTTCATAGCAGAGATCCTGGACTCAAGCCTTTTTGCTTTCCAGAGCCCAGCGAGCTAGCTCTGTCCGGTTGTGCAGACCTGTTTTGCCCAGCATATTGCTGACGTGGCTCTCTATAGTCCGCTGGCTGACATTCATCACGTCTGCGATCTGGCGGTTTGCCATACCCTGCGCTAGCAACTGTACCACCTTTAACTCAGTGGGAGTCAATTCGACATTGCGGCGCGCCTTAATTTTGGGGCCGCTCTCAATACCTGGATTGGAGTGGCGAATCAAGCGGGATGCTGCTTTCAGAGAAGATTCTACTTGGGCTACCAGTTCTTCCGGTTCAAAAGGCTTGACTATATAAACGTCAGCCCCCGTGCTCAAGCCTTTTACTCGATCGGAACTTTGACCTTTTGCGGACAAGAAAAGAACCGGAATCCAGCTCGTGCGGGGGTCTTCTCTGATGTGTTTGACTAAAGTGTACCCGTCCATTTCCGGCATCATCACATCGCAGATGATCAAGTCGGGGACTTCTTCTTCGAGTTTTTCTAGAGCGTGTCTGCCGTTTTCTGCTGTGATGACGTTGTAACCCCGAAACTCCAAGTAATCCTTGACTAGCAAGATCAAGTTCGGGTCGTCGTCAACCAGCATCAGCCGTTTTTGCTCTCCTGAATTATTGTCCTTCATGTTTGTTCCCGCTAGAGTATCCCGCTCGATTCCTTGTTTTCACTTTTGTTTTTTCCCTCAGTCCCCTGCCACCCAGGCTGGGGGTGGAGGACGGCGGTGGGGTGAAGGGATGGCGGTGAGGGGAAAGCGGGGCGGGTATTACCGCTTCCCAACCAGTGATCGACGCCCGTTTGTGAATGTCTTGCGACCTGGAACGGAGCCAAAACCTGTAATGGACGATCGCCCGTCGTCACGATCTGCTTTGATTGATGGGAGACTCCCGCTAGAGATCCCAAGTTAAATATTTAATCTCGATGGTTCAATTGCAGGTTGATGCCCCGGTTTTAAATGATACTTCTGATATAGAGAAATTTAAGCAGACTCCCTACTTACGTATTTAACTATTTCTAGTGTAGTTTGGCAAACTGCCTGATGTCCGCTACTGAGAAACTTTTGGGCAAACTGTCGCCCGAGCGCGATCGAACTGCTTCGATACACCTCCTAAAAACCACAGCGACAAGCAGGACTACCAGAGACACACCGGAAACTACAGTTGTTCGATCCACAGGTGCGATCGCGCGATCGGCCCTCACCCTCTCAACTTCACAACCTTAAACCTAACACCTTACTTATCGCGCTGTACCTTTTCACAGCGCTACAGTTAAATGTCTGGCGGGGCCTTCGCCTGCTGCGGCAAAGGATGAGTTAAAAAAGCGTATTCTTCAACCACCTTTGAGTTGAGCAGATGTTCTTGAATAATTCTCTCGATGACGGGGGGCTTACATTCGCGGTACCACACTCCGTCTGGATACACTACCATAATCGGGCCAGACGCGCACACTCGCAGGCAGTTAGCTTTAGTCCGAAAACTGCAGCTCGGCCGATCGGCAGTTGGCTTGTCCAACCCCAATTCTTGCAAGCGTTTTTTTAAGTAATTCCAAGCCACCAGACTGCTTTCTCGATCGCAGCACTTGGGCACGGTTTGGTCGGCACAGATAAAAATATGTCGGTCGATCCGATCGATTCCCAGGCTTTGGACGCAAGCGCTCAAGCCTTGGCTGCAAGATTCATCGTTGTTATTTTCAGACATCTTATTCATTCGTCAACAGTAATTGTTTGGCGATCGCTCGTCATCACAACTCCCCCACTCCCCCACTCCCCACTCCCCCACTCCCCACTCCCCCACTCCCCCACTCATCATCGGTTCGGGAACCCGTACAGACAGATAAGTTGCGATCGCCCCTGAAGAAAGCTAAATTAGCACTCAGGAGTCGAGAGTGCTAATATGTCAGTTGTCAGCAGTCGGCTGTTGCTTTCAGAGCGACCGCGGACGGCCCAATGACTAAGAACTGTAATCTGGAGATTTATTTATGGCAGCAGTATCACTGAGTGTTTCTACCGTTAAACCGTTAGGCGAGCGCGTGTTCGTGAAAGTAAGCGCTAGCGAAGAAAAAACCGCCGGCGGCATCCTTCTACCCGACACAGCTAAGGAAAAGCCCCAAGTAGGCGAAGTCGCGGCAGTGGGCCCCGGCAAGCGCAATGACGACGGCACTCGCATTGAAATGGAAGTCAAAGTCGGCGACAAAGTTCTCTACTCGAAGTACGCCGGCACCGACATCAAACTCGGCACCGACGAATACGTCTTGCTTGCCGAAAAAGACATTCTGGCGATCGTTAACTAATTAATCATTAGTCATCAGTCCGGCCGTCATCAGTCATCAGTCATTAGTTTAAAGCGAACGCCGCCAAACAACTAATGACACGGGACAAATGACTAACATCCCTCCCCAATCCTCTCATCTCAAACCCTCTCATCCCCAAAAACTATGGCTAAGCGCATCATCTATAACGAAAATGCACGTCGCGCCCTCGAACGCGGTATGGACATTCTGGCCGAAGCAGTGGCCGTTACCCTCGGCCCCAAAGGTCGTAACGTAGTTCTCGAAAAGAAATTCGGAGCTCCTCAAATCGTCAATGACGGCGTAACCATCGCCAAAGAAATCGAACTAGAAGACCACGTAGAAAATACAGGCGTTGCCTTGATCCGTCAAGCCGCCTCCAAAACCAACGACGCAGCAGGCGACGGTACCACAACAGCTACCGTTTTGGCTCACGCAATGGTCAAAGAAGGCCTGCGGAACGTCGCAGCCGGCGCCAACGCGATCGCCCTCAAGCGCGGTGTTGACAAAGCAACCACGTTTTTGGTAGAAAAAATTGCCGAACACGCCAAACAAGTAGAAGATTCCAAAGCCATCGCCCAAGTCGGCTCCATCTCTGCCGGTAACGACGATGAAGTCGGCCAAATGATTGCTAACGCAATGGACAAGGTGGGCAAAGAAGGCGTAATTTCCCTGGAAGAAGGGAAGTCTATGACCACCGAATTGGAAATCACCGAAGGGATGCGCTTTGACAAAGGCTACATTTCTCCCTACTTCGTCACCGACACCGAACGGATGGAAGCGATTCTAGAAGAACCTTTCATCTTGCTGACAGACAAGAAAATTGCTCTGGTACAGGATTTGGTACCCGTACTCGAACAAGTAGCCCGTTCCGGCCGCCCGCTGCTGATCCTCGCAGAAGACATTGAGAAAGAAGCTTTAGCTACTCTCGTTGTCAACAAGCTGCGCGGTGTGTTGAACGTGACTGCTGTGAAAGCACCTGGTTTTGGCGATCGGCGCAAAGCCATGTTAGAAGATATCGCCGTATTGACCGGCGGTCAACTGATCACCGAAGACGCCGGTTTGAAACTGGAAAACACCAAGCTCGACATGATCGGCAAAGCCCGCCGCATCACCATCACCAAAGACAGCACCACAATTGTTGCCGAAGGTAACGAAGCCGCCGTCAAGTCCCGCTGCGAACAAATTCGCCGTCAAATGGACGAAACCGAATCTTCCTACGACAAAGAAAAGCTGCAAGAACGTTTGGCCAAATTGGCTGGCGGCGTCGCAGTCATCAAAGTCGGCGCAGCTACCGAAACCGAAATGAAGGATCGCAAACTGCGTCTTGAAGATGCGATCAACGCCACCAAAGCTGCTGTCGAAGAAGGCATTGTCCCCGGCGGCGGTACAACTTTGGCTCACCTGACTCCTCAATTGGAAGAGTGGGCCAATAGCAGTCTGACTGGCGAAGAATTGACCGGTGCTTTGATTGTGGCACGGGCTCTGGCTGCTCCCCTGAAGCGGATTGCTGAAAACGCTGGTTTGAATGGCGCTGTGATTGCTGAGCGCGTCAAAGAAAAGCCGTTCAACGTCGGTTTCAACGCAGCGACAAATGAGTTTGTCGATATGTTTGAAGCTGGTATCGTTGACCCTGCGAAGGTAACTCGTTCTGCTCTGCAAAATGCCGCATCTATTGCGGGCATGGTGCTGACAACCGAGTGCATCGTTGTTGACAAGCCTGAACCCAAAGACGGCGCTCCTGCTGGCGCTGGCGGCGGCATGGGCGGCGGCGACTTCGATTATTAATCATCTGTAGACTAGGTGAGGGTGCAAGCCCCTACCTAATCATCTCTAAAGTAGGTGGGGGCTTGCGCCCTCACCTAATTTAATTGATTTTGTGAGTTGATTAAGAAATCAAGTTATCATTAGTAGTGTACTCTCTACTATAGTGAGAGGCGCTATGAAAGCAGAAGTTCTTAAAAGGCTATTTAAAGCGATCGCCAGTTCCGATACAGAGGCGATCGACAAATTGACGTATCTAGTTATCGAGGAAGAACGCAAAAAGGGACACACGCTGCTAGCAGACCAATTAGAGAATATTACCAAGAAGAGCCAGAAAGAGAAATCAACCTCTAAAAGCTCATCTACTTCGGCAGTACCAGAAAGCCTACAAGCCCTAAGTGAGCTGCCAACCAGTAAGCGATTTAATCTTCCTTTAGTTACTGTCATACCAAGAGAAAAACTGCGGCATCACATGGTACTGCCTGAAGTGATTGAGAAACGTTTCCAGCGAATTGAGCGCGAGTATGCAGCAAGAGACAGGCTCGCTCATCACGGACTCCGCTACAGGCAAAAAATTCTTTTGTATGGTCTCCCCGGCTGTGGAAAAACACTGGGAGCAGAGCGTTTAGCTTGGAATACAGGTTTACCACTTCTTAAGGTTCGATTTGATGCAATGGTATCATCTTTTTTAGGAGAAACTGCGAGCAACTTGAGAGTTGTTTTTGAGGATGCGTCAAAAAATCCCTGCTTGTTGTTTCTTGATGAATGCGACTCAATTGCTAAGTCAAGAGAAGATTATCAGGAAGTAGGAGAAATGAAGCGCGTCGTCAATACATTTCTGCAAATTTTGGATGAATATGAACCCACATCGGGTATTCTTGTAGCAGCTACTAACCTGAATAAATCTCTTGATACAGCACTTTGGAGGCGCTTTGATGATTTGATTGAAGTACCCAAGCCGGGAGAAAAAGAGTTAGAATTTATCTTAAAGGAAACACTATCTGCCATTGAAGTAGGCTCGATCGACTGGCCTGCCATCGTTGACCTGATGAGAGATTTTTCTGCTGCTCAAGCCGTGAGGGCTGCACAAGATGCTGCTAAACGCGCAATTCTTGAGCGAGAGGAGCTAGTCATTCACGAACATTTGGAAGAAGCGATTAAAGAAATCAAGGTAACATAAACTTAAATTTTGGTGTGGGTAGAACTAAATGGTTGAACGTTCTGATAGATTTCCACATATTCAACTGAGGCTTGCAAGATCAGGAGTTGCTGCAACTCCAATGGGAGGAGGAAAACCAAATCCAATAACATCAGCAAATGCTAGCAATCGGCAAGGACATGGAAGTAGATTAAAGACTTCGTTAGACTCGTTAATTTTAAATTGGCAACAGAATCAAGAAAAAAGAGAGGAAGAGGAAAAGCCACCACGGCCGGAAAAAGCTATACCTATCATTTTACAGATTGACCCTATTGCATTCGATTTAGAGGATCTCAGAAAATATGGCATTGAGGTAATCGCTGAATTAGAAAATGGATATATTATTGGTTCTTCTGCCGATGATACAGACTTTAGCGAACTACAAAAAAAAATAGAAAATTTTATTAAGGCTGAGCGAGGTGGTGGTAAAGTTCCAGGAATATGGGAGATTATAGATGGAATTAAGCGACCTGACTATATACTCTCACAAAAATTACTTAATGAATGGGAGCAAATCAGAGATCAACAAATATATATTGTAGATGTAGGAGTTGCCTGTGTAGGCACTAAGTCACAATTACCTGTTTACCCAGAACGCAACAAAGATGAAAGTGACAAAAAATATGCTAAACGAATAAGTAATTGGATAAATAAACGCGATATCACCTACCAAGATTGGGACGAATTAAAATCGAGAAGAGAAGAGGAATTGACAGATTTTGTAAACTTTCATCAGGGAGAAATTTTAAATATAGTCGATGGGATAATTCCTCGTTTTGCTGAGTTGTCAGATAGTTTTTCTTGTCGTATTCAAATTTCCGGAAAAGGATTAAAAGATTTAGTTGTAAATTTTTCCTATATTTTCGACGTTAGCGAAGCAGATGAATTTTTTGAAATCATTCAGGCGTCATGTCTAGATAATGTTGAAACTCTTCCTTTTGAATTAGAACCACCGGAATCAAATGCTCCCAAGGTGTGCGTTATAGATAGTGGCATTCAAGAAAGACATTCTCTTCTAAAGGTAGCAATTGATTCACAAAACTCAAGGTCTTGGGTTCCTGGAGAAACCAATAAAACTTCTGACTATGTTAGCAACGGTGGACATGGAACGAGAGTAGCTGGTGCAGTTATTTACCCCATAACAATACCTCGTACTGGCAAGACAAAAGCTGTTTGCTGGATTCAAAATGCCAGAGTTCTTGATGCTAACTGTCAACTACCTACGCAGCTATTTCCACCCAGTTTACTAGGTGATATTGTGGAATTTTATTACAATAAAACAAAAACAAGAATTTTTAACCATTCTATCACTGGACCTGTTCCATGTCGCACCCAATATATGAGCGCTTGGGCGGCAGGAATTGATAATTTGACATGGGAAAATGATATCCTGTTGATTGTGGCAACAGGCAATTTACCCTTAAATGGCAGAATAGGACCTACAAGATTATCTGTCCAAGAGCATCTTGCTGCAAATCGGCTGTGTCCCGATTATCTTTTAGAAGATTATTGTAGAATTGCTAACCCTGCACAAAGTTTTCAAGCCTTAACTGTTGGCTCAATTTCTCTCGCTTCTTATCATACACTATCCTCTTCTTCCATATCACAGAAGGATAAACCCTCAGCTTTTTCATGCTCTGGATTAGGAATTTGGGAAACTATTAAGCCCGAAGTAGTTGAATATGGTGGAGATTTCGTAAAAGATGAAGGTACACCACCTAATCTTACTCATCCTAAAGAAGTTTGTCCTGAATTAGTGCGATCGACTTTGAAGGGTGGGCCAGCCGTTGCTGCTGACAAAGTTGGAACATCATTTGCTGCACCAAAAGTAAGTCATATTGCTGCGTGTATTGCTGCTGAGTTACCTGATGAGAGTTGCCTTTTGCATCGTGCGCTGATAGTGCAATCGGCCAGATGGCCAGAGTGGACAATGGCAGATAATGTGAATAAACGGCACGTCATTCGTCAAATTGGTTATGGCATTCCAAATCTCGATCGTGCTTTAGGTAATTCTCCCAATCGTATCACTTTGATTACAAGGGGAAACCGTCATATCAAAGCCAGACAAGCTCATGTTTATCAAGTAAAATTGCCCGAAGAATTGCGGACTCAGGGAGAAGAACATGAGATTTTGGTAGAAGTGACTCTCTCTTACAAAGCACAACCGCGTCGAACTCGTAGAAATCGCAGAAAATATCTTTCAACTTGGCTCGATTGGGATTGTAGCAAAAAGGAAGAAGAACCCGAAAAATTTTTGGCTAGGATTTTAAAAGAGTATGATGCTACAGAGAATTCTGAAAAAGGAGAGACCGTTTTTCAGTGGACTATTGGTAAAAGAGCCAAAAACTATGGAAAAATTGATGGTGTCTCTAGAAGCGCGGGAACTGTTCAAAAGGATTGGACTGTTGTCAAGTCATTTGAACTCACAGAAGCATTCTGCATTGCAGTAGTTGGGCATGAAGGTTGGAACAATGATCCTGACGCTGAAGCACCCTATTCTCTTGTTATTAGCTTTGAAGCAATAGCATCGAATATTCCTATTTACACTACATTTGTTGAGGCTCAAGTTGAACTAGAAGTAAAGCAGGAGGTAGAAATTGGGTAGTGCTGCTTTCTTCAATGATGCAATTGATACAAGCCTTTCTCCATAAGGATTGAGCGTGCGAAAAGCAGGCGCTTATGCACCACTACCCATACTGAGTTGATGACAACGAAATCTGCTTGCGTAAAAACAGCCGGCGCGGCTGGCCTAACAGCCAATAAGTCCAATGCCAATCCACCTGTTGCAAGCGGTAGCCGGCTTGATAGTACAATTGTCGCGCCCCATGATTATTTTCCAAAACGTGGAGGTAAATCTCCGAAAATCCCCATTCTCGGGCTGTATCCTCGCAGTTGCTGAGCAATTGTTGAGCAACTCCCTGCCGCCGGTACTCCGGGTGAACTGCTAAATTTGACAAATAAGGATAGTCAGAATTCGGGATTTGCCAAGGGAATCGAGAACGCAGAGCCATTTCTATTGTTCCTGCTATGGAATGAGTTCCGGGCCGATAATTCTCCGTTCCCGGAGCGCGCGAGACTAACTCAGCAACCAGACAAATGTAATGTTCTGCTTTAGAACGCAGTCGATTTTTTAAATCTTCGTAAATGCCCAAACGCAACACCGGATACACCCATTCTACAAACCCCTCGCGGGAGTGAAAGCTCATGGCCAAAATATCGGCTAGCTGCGTCAAGTCGTTCGACACAGCCACCCGGATCGAAAAGCCAGAAAGTCCGGGAGTTTGTTGTTTGTGAGACGGTGAGGAAAAAAAGGAAGGATTCACAATTCCAGGCCACTATATTAATTTTTCTACGCTGGTTTCTGAGCTGCCCATCTTAGAAACTTAACTTCTGGTGATAACGTAATACCAGTTTAAAAAAAGAATGCAGCTTTAGACAAGCTCCCAACCACGATATTCATCAGTCATTCCTCATCTAAAATCTCAAATTTAAAATTTCCAATGGTATAACTTATCGGCATAGTTTATGAACTCGATTAAATCTCATTGTTTTTGTGCTTGACTTTAATTACGATCTGATGTAAGTTGGAAATCTTCAGCATTTTAGACTAAATTTATTGCGAATGAAAACCCATCCCCTAATACTAGATTTGTGGGTAGCGGGAAAGTTATTAAAAACAATCAAAAAGGTTTTAACGTCTGGTTCCCGACAACCTACCGCTCTCTGCTTGCGGAAATACCCGATCGAATATAATTTATCTGTCCAGCGGTAATTGAAAAACTCAACTATCTGCCAGACTAATACCGGGCGCGATCGCGCGTCGGATGTTGACCACCTGCCCCTGATCCCGACAACCCAGCTTTCAGCAGTGCTGGCCAATCAGCAAGCCCGTCCCCTCGCGAACCGGCCTTACCTGTTGCGCCGGGGGCTAGATATTGTCCTGCGATCTTGTGCCCAGATACTGTGCTGCGCGCGATCGAGACCTTCAAAACTTCGATCGAGCTAATTGGCGGGTTTCCACAAAGTACATCCCTAGCTAAGATTAACAGATGGATGCTCGAGGTTGCGGTGTTTCGCCGCAGTAATTGGCTTCAAGAAGGTCTGCAGGAGGCACAAAAAAATGCCGCTCTCGGCCCAAAAAGTGCAAGTCTAACTAAAATGGTACAACAATTGCGTCACTCGCACATCTTAGCCTGTGTTGTCTGCCAGCCACCCCCGAATATCAGTCAGGGGCTCGCGGCGCCGGAGAGGAAAGCCGCATCTGCAGGCGAAGATGTTAAAGTTGCTGTCCCCTGGGCGGGAAAAACACAGGCGAAGATGTTGGTTGTCTATTGTATCGTGCTGCGGGCATTTTTGGTCTCCCAAATAAAATAGGGATAGGAGCGAGAATAGCACATAAAGAAAGGCCAATCAAATCACAACAATCAGGACCGTTATTCTTATGTATTATGAGATATCCAGACAGCAGTTAAAAGTAGCGGATTCGTGTTGCCTCTCCGGCCTGCTGGTGAGGGGTCAAGGACACTTCCCGCAAGACGAGTTTATGTGAATATCATTAAATAATAAAATTGGGGTGCACGACAGACAACTGTGGCGAGCGAAGAATTCGGAATTGAAAACCCAAACATAAAAAATCAAGGTTGATGGTTGCCGGGAGCCCACTCACAACAACTTCAGATTCACGAATTATTGTGATGCGAGTTTCAAAAAATGCCACAGCAGGCAAACTCCAAACCCTTATGTCATCAGTCATCCCCATGGCAAATCGCAAATCGCAAATCGCAAATCGCAAACGGTATGACTTGTGCAATTGAAACCCGCGAATTCTTCCTTTCATCAGACTTATTAAATAGAACTGCCCCGGGGCACAGGAGAACGGTGCATGAATTCCCAATCAAATCCTAAGCTCAAAATTCTGGTTGTCGATGACGAACCGGATAACCTCGACTTGCTTTACCGCACCTTCCACCGAGACTATAAAGTGCTCAGAGCCGAATCTGGCCCTGCCGCCCTGGAAATTTTGGCAAAAGAGGGAGAAGTTGCCGTGATTATCTCCGACCAGCGAATGCCAAAAATGAGCGGTACGGAGTTTCTCAGCCTGACGGCGGCTCAATACCCGGACGTGATCCGCATTATTTTAACTGGCTATACGGATGTTGAAGATTTAGTTGAAGCTATTAACGCTGGCAAAGTATTCAAATACGTTACCAAGCCTTGGGATGCTGAAGACCTCAAAACTCTTGTCAGTCAAGCTGTTGATACTCACAATCTCCTGAAAGCGCGCACTAATGAACTGCGCAGGGCTCTCTCGCAAGAATCGCTGCTTTATGCCGTTACCAATACTATTCGATCGGCTCCCAATTACCAGCAAATGCTGCAAAGAATTGTGGAAACCGTCGGGCAGATGTTTGAGGTGAGTTGCTGTCTGCTGCGGCCGTTTCAAGACGGCCGGGTGGCCGATGAGTGGTTCGTTTACCAGAAGGCGGAAACTAAAGGGTTGCGGGGCGATACAGAAGCCAGACTCCATGCTTCTAGCGCCGGACTTTCCCCGGATTTGCTGCCGGATTTGGTTTGGGAAACTCTGGATGTAGAGGTGATTCAAGATGCTCAAACAGACGAGAGAGTTTTAAACTGGGACAATCAGCAGCGACAGCAGTCTTACCAAGCTGCAAATATTCGATCGAGCTTAATCGTACCGCTGTTTTACAAAATGGAACTGATGGCCGTCTTGGCGCTGCACCAGTTCGATCGACCGCGCCAGTGGCAAGACCACGAGGTACAGTTGGTAATTACGGTGGCCGACCAAGCGGCTTTAGCGCTTTCTCAAGCGAGGGCTTACGAACAGGTGCGGGCCCTGGCAAAGCGCGAGGCCTTAGTCAATACTATTACTACGGCAATTCGATCGAGCCTCGACCCCCAAAATATTTTTGCAGCCATTACTCAACAACTCGGCCAAGCTTTGCAAGTTGACGGCTGCGCCCTATCTCTGTGGACAGAAGATGATGAATACGTCCAGTGCGTGGGACTCTACGACACAAATAGGGATACTGTGGCTGTAAAACAGGGTTTTAACAACAATCCAGAGGTAGTTGCGAACCCTCCAGGCCCTGAGACTGCTGCTGCGAACGCTCGCGGCTGGGTTTTTGCCCATCCTTCCCTGCCGCAGTCTTTGGTGCCGATCCGCGGCAATCCGGTGCTGCTGCAAGTTATGGTATCAAAAGAGCCGGTGGCGATTGAAGACCTCCACGAACGCCCCGATTTAAATGTTACAGAACTGCAAGTTCGATCGCCAGCCCGGGCTCTGTTAGTCGTTCCCTTAATCTCCGAAGGCAAAATCATCGGCAGCATTTCCCTGCGCCAAAATCGCAGCACCCGGCGCTGGAACCTCTCAGACATTGACCTGGCTCAAATAGTGGCAACTCAAGCGGCTCTGGCCGTGCAGCAGTCGCGCCTCTACCAGACTACCAGACAGCAGGCAGAAAGGCTCCTGGAAGCCGATCGGCTCAAAACCGAATTTTTCCAAAATATCTCCCACGAATTCCGCACACCTCTAACACTAACTATCGGCCCTCTGGAATCAGCTTGCGGCCGCAAAGAAGACTTACCCTACGAACAAGCCATCATCGCCTTGCGCAATTCCCGCCGCCTCCTGCGCTTGGTAAATCAACTGCTGGACTTGCAGCGGCTCGATGCTGGACGGATGCAGCCGAGTTTTCGCCCCTGCGATTTAGTCGGTTTCTGTTACTCTACCGCAGAGTCATTCCGCGCCTACTGCGAGAAAAAAGGACTGCAATTAATCACCCAACTGCAAGAATGTCCTTTACTTTATTTGGATATTGAAAGATTTGACAAAGTTATTTACAACCTGCTATCAAATGCTGTCAAATTCACCCCAGAAGGCGGAACGATCACCCTAACAGTTGAACCGGCAGGCGCTCACTGCTTGTTGCAAGTAAAAGACACCGGCATCGGCATTCGCACCGAACAAATTCCCTATTTGTTCGAGCGCTTTCACCAAGCCGAAGGTTCGGCCAGCCGTTCCTACGAAGGCAGCGGTTTAGGTTTGGCACTTGTCAAAGAATTAGTCGAACTCCACGGCGGTCAAATTTCCGTCGATTCAGTTTACGGCGAAGGTACTACTTTTACCGTTTGGCTGCACTTCGGTTCGACTCATTTGCCCCCGGAACGGGTACTAGAAATACCTGCGGAGTTTCACTCATCCAAAGCAGCGGTGGAACTGGCAGATGTGGAGGCGGATTTGTCGGAAGATGAGGCAGAAAATCATAACTTTGAGGCTCTCGAACCGATAAATTCAGAAACAGCAGTAGGCACAGTTTTGGTGGTTGACGACAATCCAGATTTGCGGTTTTATGTATCGGAAATTCTGCGGAATTCCGGCTTTGCAGTATTGCTCGCCCGCAACGGACAAGAAGGATTTGCCGTGGCCAAAAACCGCCGCCCGGATTTAATTCTCACGGATTTGATGATGCCTTTAATCTCTGGTTTGGATTTGATTCGGATGATTCGGGAGGATGAAGAATTGCGGGGAACTCCGGCAATTTTGCTAACTGCTAAAGCTGACGCAGATACTCGGATTGAAGGAGTAGAACGGGGTGCTGATGCTTATTTATCGAAGCCTTTTAACGATCGCGAATTGTTGGCGGAAGTGCGGAATTTGATCGCCCTAAAACAAAACGAGCGGCGAGTGCAGCAGTTGAACAGTTATTTAACTGAGTCGGTGCTGCGCCGATTTTTACCGCCCTCGATGGTGAAGGCCGCAGCCGCTGGAGATTTGGCCCTGGATTTGCGCCCGGAACCGCGATTGATTACTATTTTGTTTAGCGATATTGTCGGTTTTACTCAAATGGCAAATACGCTGCGATCGCGCCGGGTAGCTGAGCTGTTGAATGAATATTTGGCGGCAATGACTAAAGCTATTTTTGACAGCGGCGGTACCGTGGACAAGTTTGTGGGAGATGCGGTAATGGCTCTCTTTGGCGCGCCGGAGGAATTAACTCCTAACGAGCAAGTCCGCCGCGCTATAGCTGCTGCTGGCCAAATGCTGCGAGCTCTCAAGGAGCTTAACCAGCGCTGGTTGGAGCAGGGAATTGTTGGGGAAAATGGGGTTCCTGCGGTGCGGTTTCGCTGCGGTATTCACCAGGGTACTGCGGTGGTGGGGATGTTTGGCGGCCCGGACCGATCGGATTATACTGCGATCGGGCCGAGCGTGAATATTGCCGCCCGCTTGCAAGAGGTGGCGGAACCAAATTCTGTGCTGATTTCGGCTGCGGTTGCAGATTATGTTGAGGAGGATCGAATTGTTAAATATAAGTCGCTGCAACTGAAGGGAATTGATGAAACAGTGTTGACTTTTATGCTGAATTGTGATTAGATTCCTATGGTTTTGACTTGGTTGGGTGTGTTGGGTGATTGTGGGAAAAAACAGTCATGGCGATCGCAACTTGTAGAATCATCGCACTGTTTGGTATTTGGTGTCAGGGGATCTCGCTTTTTATTGACTACTTGATACGATTACTCTAGAGGGGCACAGGCGGCGGTGACGAATGTGTATTATTGCGACGGTATCGCCCTCCACCACAAACAGAATCCGATAGGTTCTTGCTTTACCAGAAATAATTGGTTGAAAGCCTCTCCGTTTTAGGGAGAAATTAAAAGCAGACGATTCATTACTTCAATCCTCTTCCTTCCAGGTAGAGGTTGCTGTCACAGGTCAACTGTCACAGGTCAACTGTCAACTGAATGAACAACCCACAGTTGTCGAATCTCTCGACCAATGATGGCAGCTTCGGGTGCAACTGAACAACGGTAAGGAAACTGTTGCAGGGAGGCGATCGCGTCTTGGAGGTCGTAATACCAATTGTTTGCTGCATCAGTGCCCAGATAATCGCACATCCAACGGTAGGCGGTTTCAATTTCTGCAAAGGCGGGTGGTTGAATTAGGACTTGATAAGTCATAGACGGGGGGGATGTTGAACTCCTGCTGTAGCGCTTTCATGGCTGTCTCGGCTGGGATTCCTTCACCTCGATCGAAGCTTTCGAGTCCTTTGCGGATACCGATAATGGTTTCGAGGTAGTCGATTCGCTCCAACAGTTGTTCGTAGGTATTGAGTTGGCGGTGTGGAGTAGATTTGAGCGATCGCACCAAGCTAAGAATATCGGCGAGGTGTTCGTCAGGGGTGCTATCGATTTCTTGGATCAGGAGTTCTTTGATGGTCATCGCGGCATCTGGTGGAGGATTGATACTTTGATTGTAACGAGTGTCGATCGCTATGAGTAGGGAATTGGCGATCGCAATTTGTAGAATCATCGCAGTGTTTGGTATTTGGTGTCAGGGGCGATTCACCCCGAGGGATAACTTCGCTTCACGCTCTTTTTTCGGTGGGGCGAATCCGGTCGAGATAGCTACGCCGCGCGTACATTTCAACCGAGGGCTTTGCAAGTGCACTTGAACCAGAGTGCGATCGAGAATAACGGTGAAATTGAGCGACGGCGCGAAATCTCAAAACGCAGACGAGAAGACTTGATACCGTCCGCGACTATGAGTTATTCGCACGAACAGCAAATACAGAATGGGAATTGTTTTGAGATATACTTTTATCTATGCGTAGGAGGTAAACTTTCCACTTTGAGTTTAGAGCCGAGTAGTTTAGATGATATCCGTCAAGAGATAGCTAAAATTGCTAGCCTTTATGGAGTTTTTCAATGTGTTGAATGTAGTCAGGCAATCAAAGAGTTCTTGACAATCAGAAAGGTGCACGGTAAGCAGATTAAGCTCGATTTAGGCAGGCAAGACCTACCTTGGTCAGTGATTTATGATTTACGACGAGGGCAGCAAATTGCTACTAATGGCTACCACATCGGGATATCAATTACAGTTGACGAAGAGGAAATTGTTTTTGATAATATAGATCGTAGTGGCGTAAATCGGCCGGAATGGCTACAAAATTTAACATCTCCTACTCTGGAACTGGGTATGGGAAGTTTTAAGATTATAGAAGAGGAATTTTGAGCGGCAAAGCTGACAAACTTTTGAAAAATATTGAGGTGGATAATGCACGATTTATATACGCTGATTGAGAAAATCAAGAAAGCTCCTTCAATGTACTTGGGAAGACACTCAATTATTTGCCTTCAGGCTTTTTTATCGGGTTACAGCGTTGCTAAACATGAGTTGGGAGAACAGCCAACAAAACAAGACAGCGATTTTATGTCGTTTCCTGAATGGATACGAAAAAGATTCAACGTGCAGACTAGCCAATCTTGGGCTAACATCATTCTTTTTTATTCTGAAGACGAAAGTAAAGCACTCGATCAATTTTTTGAACTGTTAGATGAATTTATCGATCGGAATTCTTCTGCTGACATTTTAGGTGAGGGCGAATTGGATGTAGAGCAAACAGTGCAAGTTGTCAGAAGTTGACAGAAAGTGCGATCGACCTTTTTTTGGTGGGGCGATCGCATTGAAAAGACTGTGCAACCTCTCTTCATCTCTCTATTGGGTAAACCTCAAAAGCTAACTCGTGACGAAAAAAACAGACGTTAAACTCCGCAAAAAAGTTGAGGTGTCCGAGGATTACGGGTGCGTCTGTCGATCTACTCCAGGCAAATGCAAGTAAGATCGGCGAAAATTGAGCAACTGTACCTGAAACCACCAATCCCCTGGCCTCGCTGCTAGCCAAATTCCCGCTCAACTCAATAGGAACTGTTTGCTGTTCCCATGTTACCCCGGCGTTGTAGACCAATCTCATAGGGCAGGACATTGACACTCGCGCCCGTATCCAATAATGCCATCACTTCTACAGAGTTGCGGCCGTTGGAGAGTGTGATGGGCAAATATGGCAGAATGCTCGATCGACCGAGGCTATCAATTCGTTCGCGTTTATGAAAACCTTTGACCATTAAGCATTGACTGATTCCTGGGCGGCAACTAGAAGTTCTGATAATGCTTTAACTCCTTCACTATCTGCCTGTGGAGACCATACAACTGCGCTGGTTGATGCTAGTTGATTCAGGAGTATATTTTTTGAATGATTCTCTTCTGTAGGTTCTAGGCTGCATCCTTCTTCCTTGGCAACTGCAAGTAGGAGAAAGTGAATGAGTCGCAGTTTATCAAGATGAGATAGTTGGCTAACGGTGGGTAAAAGTTCGCCCAGAGGCATATCGTTTGTTTAAGATTATACATATCTAGTTTAGCCTCCTTGCCTCGCGTTCTCAGGATAATCGCCCTTTTGTTTGCTGGGGCGATCGCCTGCGGGATAGCTAGGCTGCACGCAGGCGAGTAGAATCATGGCAATATTTGGTATTTTTCAGAAGTGCGATCGCTCGCTTCTGCCTTTCTCTACACCTATATTGCTTGTCAGGATCGGGATCTTGGTAGAGGTATGTCGCTCTCAGGTAAGCTAGAATTGCTCAGAATAATATCGTCTACCTGTCTAAAAAGCTTCCAATCAATTACTGCAACCCTCATACTTTCCTCTTGGGAATATTGCACCGCGCCATCTACTTCTAATTCTTCGCTATAGATGGTGAGCAATTTACCATTTTGCAACTTAATATTTTGGATTCTCAAATCTTCGATCGTCCCAACGCAATTGGGACGAAGGCGACCTTGTTCATCTGCATTGTGGAAGTCGGCAAAAATTCTCGGATGACTCATAATTATATTCTCATATAGTCTCTGGCACATTTCGCTAACGTAAACGGAACTTGTTGACTACCGCTATCCTAAAAAATCAGCCGATGTTTAAGCCCTAAGTCGTCTTCAGTTGTTCTAACTTTTGTCGGATCGAGATATCAACTTCCTCAACCTCAGCAATTGATTTCGGGATGTCAAAAGTTTTGGTCGAGGCTTCAGAAGTAAAGCGGTCAACAAAGGCATGAAACGCTGTTTGATCGGGGTGAGCAATGACATAAGCTCTTAGCTCAATTTTAGTCATGCTATTAAAGTCAGGCTTCATCACAAAAACCTCCACAGACCGCGATAGATTTCTATTTCTATGTTATCTCCCGCCAATATAAACACATTCCCTGTTCGCTCGTCCAGGCGGACAACGAAAATAGGTGTGAATGTATTGGTCAAGGATTGACATAGTATGACACATCTGATGCCTTGTTCGGCAGTTGGCAAGTCCATTCCTCATAACCATATAGCTCTGTCTCAGAGTAGCAGGTAAAAGGCTTGCTTGTTCTGCTGTTAATTCAGTCAGAGCCGATCGAGTACCTGGGTGTTGCCGAGGATAGCGTAGCTACAATGATTGGTGTCAAGGAGAATCATTTGGGATCTCGCTCTTTTATTTTAGGCGATCGCTCATCAGAAACAAGCACGGGCGATCGACCTTTTTTTCGCTGGGGCGAGATCCCTTCGTGGAATCATCGCACTTTAAAATGGTGGAAATGGATAAAATTGTAAGCGGGACAAGAGGTTGGGTGACACGAGGGTTAAGGGAATATGTAGGAAAGGGATCTCGCTCAAGGGGAAAGCTACCAACTTGCATAACTTTCACAATCGGAGTAAACTTAGTTTATAAACTTAGTTTTTTAAGATTATGGAAACTGTAAATATCGATCGAGCTAAGACAAATCTCTCCTAACTATTGTTGCGTGTGGAACTTGGAGAATAAATTATTATTTCAAACGGATCTATCCCAATAGCGAAGTTAGTTCCGTTTCGTAATTCATCGAATCGACGAGCTAGTTTAGGGCAAGATCGAGGGAGATTTATTGTACCAGAGGACTTTAACGCTCCTTTGCCAAAAGATATTTTGGCAGCATTCGATATGAGAGATTGAAATGCTTTATAAAAACGCTTGCTGATTGCTCAGGCTCAGATATCAACTATCAAAAACTCTTTACGGTCGAAACATGATACAAATTACCACGGCTGAATTACCCCAAACCCTCCAGACTCTATTTATAGAGGTCGAACGTACTAAAACCCCCCTCACCATCATCCATGAAGGGAAACCATTAGTGATTATTTATCCTGCCACTACCCAAACCCTACGCCCCGCGTTTGGCACAATGAAAGGAAGCGGTGAAATATTAGGAGATTTAATTGCTCCTGTTGCCGAAATGTGGGAGGTTTTAGAATGAAAATTTTAGTCGATACCCATATTTTGCTTTGGTATTTACTCGGTGACGAACGCCTATCGCTCCAACTTCAAACGGCTATTTCCGATTCTGATAATGAACTTTGGTTGAGTCCAATTAGCATTTGGGAGACGCTCATCCTTGCAGAAAAAGGACGGATATCTTTACAGCCAGATCCGGTTACATGGGTTAATTTAGCTTTAAAAACTTTGGAAACTCGTGAAGCCCCAATGAATCCTGCCATTGCCATTTTAAGTCGCGAGATTGCACTACCCCATCAAGACCCAGGAGACCGATTTATTGCCGCCACAGCTATTTACTATGAGTTAATATTAGCTACAGTTGATGCCAACCTTACAGGTAATTCGGTGGTACAAACACTCAGTTAGGCAATATTCTATATTTTTGTGGGCTATCGCACTTTTTTGCTGTGGCGAGATCCCTACAGGATAGCTATGCCGCGCGTCCCCTTGTGTGCAATCATCGCTCTTTGAGATGGTGGAAATGGATCGGATTGTGAGTGGAAACAGAGGTTGGGGTGACGCGAGGGTTAATGGAATATGTAGGAAAGGGATCTCGATCTTTCCCAAAGTCAGATTAAACGCCGATGAATGTTGGGTTGAGGGAGGAAAGTTAACCTACGGAAGGGTTGGGATCGCACGCTTGAGTCTAATCATCACACTGCTTGGTCATTGTACGAAGTGCGCTCGATGAGCCAATTCCTCTGTACCTATACGATCGGTCAAGATACTGGTCAAGGTCAAGAGCTTCGAGGTAAACTATAATTGCTCAAAGTTTCTGGAGTCTGACATGGAAACAATGAAATTGATCTCGCATATTGGAACCGATGGTATATTGCTTCTCCAAATGCCCACTGAGTTTAAAGATACTTCTGTTGAAGTTCTAGTAGTTGTACAGCCTCTAACATCTGAGGAAGTTAAACCGAAGTATAACGCTTGGGGAAAGCTAACTACTAAAAAATCAATTCAAGCAGCAATTACTAAAATGCTACAACTGCGTAAAGAAATTGCCTTGGATAAAAATTCAATACGTTCCATGATTGAAGAAGGGCGCAGGTTTTAATGCAGTTTGTACTTGATTGTTCTGTAGCAATCAGTTGGTGCTTAGTCGATGAAGATAACGATTATGCCAATGCTATACTCGCGATGATGCCGGATTGCGAAGCATTTGTACCAGGCATTTGGTCGCTAGAAGTTGCTAATACTCTCCTGGTTGCTGAGCGACGAAACCGCATGACGACTGAGCAATCTGAAATGGCGATTGCTTTGTTACAATCACTTTTAATTCAGGTTGATGAAGCTACGGATAGCAACGCACTCTCGTCAACTCTGGTACTAGGAAGACAAGAAGGTTTAGCTGCTTATGATGCAGCTTATTTAGAGTTAGCAGTACGATTGGAATTGCCGATCGCCACACTCGATACCCGCTTAGCGGAAGCGGCAAATCGCTGCGGTGTGGGGTTGGTAGTTGTCGATCGAGAAATGCCTCCAGACGGAGCAATCGTAATGCAAAGGACAACAGGTAATGGCTGCATTAGTTTCGGGCGATCGCTCTTTCATTTTAGGCGATCTCTCATCAGAAACAAGAAAGGGCGATCGCCCTTGATGCGTGTTGGTGCGATCGCTCTTGTGGGCAAAAATTAGAAGGGCGATCGCTCCTGTTTCAAAATAATTTATAAGGGAGATCGCTGCCTTCTTTATGACCACAATCATCGTTTTTTTATTTGAGACATTACTATCGTAGGGCTGGGGAAGGCGATATCGACTCTACTGTTTTTTCTTCGGGTTGACTGGTAAGATAGAGGGTATCCGGACTAAAATCTTGCTCGTGGGGCCATTGAATGCTGCCAAAAGTAAGTTTGACTTGCTGAAAATATTCGATATTTTGAAGTTCGGTGAATATTCCTTTGTCGAGATAGGGAGTGACATTAAAGAGACGAATTTCGCCATTACTAAAGGTGAGGCGAAGTCGATAGTTTTCTAAGGGTTCGACCTTGATGACTTTGGGAGACATATAATTACTCCGAATCACTGGAGGGGGTTGATTTTGAAGACTTGTTGCCCATTGACTGCGAGTTGCCAATCCGCCATCAGTTCATCTTGATGGATTTCGATCCAGGCTTGAACCAGCTTGAGTTTAGATCTTTGTAGTTGCCCCTCAAGCATATCGCCATTAGGGATGGCAAATACGGCTTCATCGTCTTGATAGCTGACGTGGATGTGCGGGCATTGATGTTTTTGGTTATCAAAGTAGTACATTCTGACGATGACACCATAAAACATTGAAATTACAGGCATGGCGACTGATTTTGGGCGTTGATTATACTTTCTATTGTAAGCGATCGCGCTAAATCTTGCGATATTTGTGGGGTTTGGGCGATCTCGCTCTTGACGCTCGGTGGGGATCTCGCTCCGGGTTGAACAATAATAAGGGCGAGCGCTCTTTCATTTTCAACTATAGCTCATCAGAAACAAGAAAGGGCGATCGCCCTTAATGCGTGTTGGGGCGATCGATGCGATCGGAAACAATAACAAGGGCGATCGCTCTGCTATGTGCTTTCCCGTTCCAGCAAGTCAAGAATTTTCTCACAGTATTGAAGTATGTCTATCTTATTAGAACTAGCCAAATTTATTTGACGACACAAAGCTTGTTGAAGACGAACTTTCTCTTCAATATTTTTGGCCTCATCAGATGAAAGCTCTTTTGCACGTCCATAGCCATTCTTTGATAATCCCCAGATGATAGCTATACCTTTAATTGAAAGAGTTTTCATCTGCTCTTCGTCGATATTGATCGTGACAGTATCACCATCATCAGAGAAGACGAACATACTTCCCATAGCAGCCCCTATTGTCCCTCCAATTTGTGCCCAAGTCAGCGCACCGGGTAAAGCACCTACTCCACCCGTTAGAACTCCCGTGATTACACCTCCCAAAATGGCTCCCATGAACGCACTAACACCTCCTATAAGTGCTGCTGCCCCGCTCCCAGTAGTTATTCTGTTAGCATAGTTAGCCTTTGGCTTCATCAGCAGAAGTAATTCATCTCTTGAAGTTGTCGGATGCTCTGCTGCTACTTTGTAGAGATCGCAAACACAGTAGACAAATTCAGCAAGAGAGCCATTGATCTTACGCGCTACTCTTTGTTTAGCTTCTTCAAGTTTTAGCTGTTTATTATAATCTCCTTTTGAAATAATATCGGCTGCGTTTTTTTCGCAATCTTTGATCAGAGAAGCGAGCATATCGCAAGCCTCTCGTGTTATCTCTAACTGTCTTTCCTTATATCGTTTTATCCCTTCCAGAAACTGCGATCGCTGTTCGGAATCAAGAATCTTGACAATTTCATCGTAGATTTGACTTATTTTTGCAGGATTATCCCAGTGAGCATCGAACATAATGACGCTATTAACAGATTGTCCTTTGAAGAAGATATTCCATTGTTCTACCCGATTTTCGACTTCTGTTGCGTTAGTTGCTCTAAGTTCCTTTTCATATTGATTAATAATAGCTACAATTTTTGAGCATTTGCGTTTAATAAGAGAAATTTCTGCTTTAAAACTGTCATCAGGAACAGAGCTTAAACTTGCAACATAAAGCACTAAATTACTCTTTTCCAGTGCCTTTATCGCTTTTGCATCATAAGTAATATCATCTTGCCATTTATCCAGCATCTTAGAGTTAGGATTTTCATCCAGCATATCAAGGTACATCCCCATAGCAGAAGCATTTTGAAAGCCGGGAGTATCTATAAAGTTTGCTTGTATTCCGTCAAAATAATATGCCTCTTCTCTCGGCGAAACATTTGGTGAATCTCTCACATCTCCAACAGACGCTTTCATAAAAGTTCTGATTAGAGTGGTTTTTCCTACGTTGGTGCGACCAGCGATAGCAATATTAATTTTTGGCGTTTCCATATTAATTTAAAAACATAATTACTGCTGACTACAAAGTATATTAAGTTAATTTAATTTACTCTTATTATGTAGATTTGATTTATATTATTCCTTATAATTTATCTTTTTTCTAGCCAAAAAAGCTCAATTTTGTTGGCAATTTTGCTTGCTACTCCAACTCCCCCGCATGAAAAATGTTGGCAAATGCCAGAAAATGTTGGAAAAAGTTAGGTATAATACGGAAAATCACAACATCTGCGATGCCGCATGAATCTTGAGGAAGTGTTAAAAATGGCTGACGATATCGTGTTTGCCAAGACGGGTGAACACCTTGATGACTTACAAGAGGCGATTCTGCGGGGAACAATGCAAGGTGAGAAATACACCCAAATTGCCGAGGAGATTCACTGTAACGAGAGTTATGTTAGGGATGTTGGCTCAAAGTTATGGCAAATACTTTCAGAGGAATTAGCAGAAGATGTTAATAAAAAGACTTTTCGCTCTGCAATGCAGAGATTCCAAGTCTCAATAGTTTCACATTTTGCACAAGACTCTGTGCAAATAGGCTTAGTTAATTATTGTGGAGAAGCTAGACACCCGCCAAACATACCAAACTCACATTCACCAAATCAAGAAACATCACATCAAGATTTAAGCGAAATGCCAGAATTAGGTGCTTTCTACGATCGCACCCTCGAACTCAAAACCCTCACAACCTCGATTCTACAACAAAACAGCCGCCTCACAACCATCACCGGCGGACTCGGCACCGGCAAAACATCCCTAGCAATACAACTCGTACAACAAATAAAAGACGAATTTGAATACGTCATTTGGTGCAATCTCTACACATCCCCCACTCTCCCTGAATTGGAAGCCAACTTAATCCAGTTTTTCTCCCAGTCAGCAAAGCAAGATTTACCGATAACTAACCAGAAAGTATTACCCTTAATTAAATATTTACAAAAACATCGGTGTTTAGTAGTCTTAGATGACGTTCACAATTTGTTCAGCAGCGGCGAATTAGCAGGAAAATATAAACCGGGATACGAAGAATATCGCTCTTTATTTAAACAAATAGAAAAATTATCCCATCCCTGTTGCTTCCTGCTAATCGGTTGGGAACCACCCAAAGAAGTTCCTCAACTTACCAGCGAAAATACTCCCATTCGTATTTTACAACTCACAGGCTTAGATATCCCGGCCGCACGGGAGATTCTCAGAGATAAAGGATTAGCAGAAATCGATAACTGCGAAGCACTCATTCACCGCTACCAAGGGAATCCGTTATGGTTAAAAAGCGTGGCGACTCTGATTCAAGAGTTGGGAATTGACGCAAATGAATTATTATTAAATGATACCGTATTGTTGCCCGAAGATTTGAAAGATGTTTTACAGCAGCAGTTCAGCCGCTTATCGGAAATAGAAAAACAAGTTCTATCTTTGTTGTGTAGGGAAAGCGAGCCAGTCAACTTGGCAAAATTACTCGAATATGGCACAGTGCGATCGCCAGATTTGCTCAATGCGCTGCAATCTTTATCGCGGCGGTGCTTGATTGAAAAAACAGGAAAATTGTACTCTTTGCCACCTGTATTGAGGCAGTATATTAAAGAGTTGTAACTCAAGCTGGATTCGCGCAATATTTTTGTCAGATATTGTGCGTGCGATCGACCATCATATCTCGGCCGGGGCGGGTTTACACTCATCTCGGATTTGTCTCGAAAATCTCGGCGAACCCGCCCCTGCACCAATTACGGTCGATCGATGTTAAATATCCCATTATTTCTTAGTCCGCGCAGGCGGACTTTGGTTGTATAGACGCGGTTTCAACCGCCGAGTCATCAAATTGATATAATCAGATGTGGCTCAATCGCTGCGACCCAAATACTTTGCTCTTGGGAATATTGTACCGCGCCTATTGTGCGATCGATCGACTATCATATCCCGGCCGGGGCGGGTTTACACTCATCTCGGATTTGTATCGAAGATATCGGCGAACCCGCCCCTACAGCAATTGCGGTTAATCGATGTTATACCATTTTTCCTCTCATCGTGCAACAGTAGTCGTAGGGTGTGTCGCACGAGAACAATCCCTCAATTTCATGCCATATCTCATAGATCCGCACCTTTCACTGGAAACTCAGTTTCTGACTATTTGCATCTGTTCAAATAACTTACAATGCTAAGATTACCTTGTTTTGCGATCGATCGCACTTCAGCACCAATCAATGAAACATTCCGCATCCAGCCCCAGAAACAACAGCCAAACATCTCGCTTTGACGGATTATCCTTAGACGATCGCAATCCCGACTTCATTAAACTTTTGCTGCCAGTCTGGGAATGGCTGTACCGCTACTATTTTCGCGTACAAAGCGACGGCTGGCACCACGTCCCCGCGAGCGGAAAAATGCTCGTTGTCGGCTCTCACAACGGAGGAATCGCCGCTCCCGATATGTTTATGTTCCTATACGAATGGTTCCACAGGTACGGTACGGAGCGATCGGCCTACGGATTGATGCACCCGACGATTTGGCAAGTTTCTCCTGATATTGCTGGCATGGCGGTTCAGTGCGGTGCCCTCAAAGCACATCCGAAAATGGCGATCGCCGCTTTGCGCAAAAATGCCCCTGTTCTCGTCTATCCGGGCGGCGCCCAAGATGTTTTTCGCCCCCACCACTTGCGCGATAAAATCTACTTTGCGGGACGCAAGGGATTTATTAAGTTAGCATTGCGAGAAGAAGCGCCAATTGTACCAATTATATCCCACGGTGCCCACGATACTCTAATAGTTTTGGCAGATTTTTACGAAGAAGTTAAGCAATTGCATGAATGGGGGATGCCGTGGTTGTTGGGCATCGATCCGGTGGTATTTCCGGTGTATTTGGGATTGCCGTGGGGACTGAGTATTGGGCCTTTGCCAAATCTGCCTTTTCCCGTGCAAATTCGGACTCGCGTGTGCAAACCGATCGTGTTTGAGAGGTACGGTAAGGAAGCTGCGGGCGATCGCGATTATGTCGATGCTTGTTTCGATTTAGTTACCAATCAAATGCAAGCACAATTAGACAATTTGGTTTGATCGTTCGGACTTCAGTCCTTAAAGCCCAATGTTTAAGTGCTAAAATTATGACTGCAAAAAACTTTGGCAATTGCTATCATAATTTATACCCAGTCCTGGACGCATCAGCCCAAAGAAACCGGGTTGGTTGGCGAATCTGCGGACTACAACGAAAGATTTTCGTCCATCAACCCGGTTTCTGACCACCCCGTGCGATCGCGAACTAATACCAATTCAACAAACTATTGCTAGATTTTTAAATTGTATACAAATTATCTTCCATTCGGCGAACCAACCGCCGGACACGGCAATGCCGTTTCCCTACTTGTAAAATCTAAAATGGTATAATTGCCCGATCGCCTTTACCGCAATTCTAGGATTAAAAAGTACCGCCGGCGGCTCAATCATGTGCAGAACTTCCAAAAATGCTTGACCAACTTTCGCATCTGTGACAAGCACTTGTTTGAAGGCTAATAACTAATACCATGTCCGTTGAATTCCCGGTTATCACAAGAAGGTACGTTGTTGCGTCCGGGACTGTAGATATTGTGAATGTGTCTCAAAGACTGTTAGTGAAAGCCGCCCCTACAAGTGTTTCGGTGCGTTAAAAAAAGTCTAATTCACAAATCAAACAAAATTGGCATAGCACAATTATCTCTCAATCAACAGTAGGCCGCAGACATATTTATACACTTCCGACTGTAGGGGGATGCTTTAGCTCGTCAATAAAGCGATGCTTGCCATTGGGGGCATGAGTCTCAAACTATACATTAGTCAGCTCGCGCCAGCGATCGCGCGCACCCACCCTTTAACGAGGAATATACTATGTATCAAAATTTGCCAATAAATCCACAACTGTATAACATCGGGTTCTGGCTGGCTCAAGTGCCAGTAGAGCAGACTACAACAACAAACAGAGTAGAAGACGCAGCACTCCTCTATTCCGGGCCGCAATTTTTTATCGCCCTGATAGCTGGAGTCGTGCTCGCCTGCGCTTTCCAACTCTTGCTAACAAATTTATCAGTAGCCGCGGGCCTTTCCTACATCGGACAATCCCACGACGACGGACACCACTCGTCGGATAGCAACAGCCCCCCAGTCCGCCACATCGGCCGCAAAGTCGGCACTTGGACGCTAATCACCGTCACCGTCGCCCTATTCTTCGCTTGCTTGCTAGCAGTTAAGCTCAGCTTGATTAGCAGCCCCGGTTTAGGTGCGATCGTCGGTTTAGTCGTCTGGGCCGCCTATTTCTCACTCCTCGTCTGGGTGAGCTCCACCACCGTCGGTTCCCTGATCGGTTCCGTCGTTAACACCGCGACATCAGGCGTTCAAGCCATTTTCGGCACCGCAGCCGCAGCCCTCGGCGCCAAAGCAGCTAGCAATCAAGTAGTCGCCACAGCCAAAGCAGCAGCCGCCGCAGTGGGCCACGAACTCGGTAGCGCGATCGACCCCACAAGCTTGCGAGAAAACGTTGAAGACTACATTCAAAGCCTCAAACCGCCGGAATTAGACATCAAAGGGATGCGCAGCGAGTTTGAAAAATTGCTCAACGATCCGCAACTCAAAAGCATTGCGGGCGAAAATTTGCCGAATCTCGATCGCCAAACTCTTGTAGATTTAGTAAGTTCGCGATCGGACTTGTCAAAACGCGATGTCAACCGGATTGTAGACCAACTCCAAGATGCTTGGAAACAAGTAGGAAAACAAGACCAGAAATCAGACGGCATCGCCCAATTGATAGATTATCTCAAATCAGCAAAATCGGGAGATTTGCTCTCAGATACGCTGACAAGTAGGGTAGAAAAAGTTCTCGGCAATCTGGGTACTCAAAATTCCGGACAAAACCCCACAATGATGTCCCAAGCAACGACAATGGCAGTCAATGCTTTAATGGGAGTAGTTTTGGGCCGCACGGATATTTCTGACTTAGATGTGGAAAAAGTAGTCGGTCAGCTCAAAGCAGCTAAAGACAAAGTTAGCCAGCAAGCTGATAAAGTTACCGCTCAAGTCAAAGGCGAACCAGAAACTTACAGCCCAATTCGCGCTGACGTAGAAAACTACTTGCTCAACACTTATTCGTGGCAGATGAACCCTACCGCGATCGAGCGCGAATTTCGTGACGTGCTCTACGATCCAACCGCCGATCCGGGAACTGTGCGCCGCGAATTAGAAAAACTCAATCAGTCTAATTTTGCCGAAATCCTGGCCAGTCGAGGCGTTTTTACCCAAGACAAAATTAAAGAAATTTCCCAGGAATTAGAAGGA
Source organism: Microcoleus sp. ARI1-B5 (assembly GCF_036705795.1). NCBI lineage: Bacteria > Bacillati > Cyanobacteriota > Cyanophyceae > Oscillatoriales > Microcoleaceae > Microcoleus > Microcoleus sp. ARI1-B5. Next base: position 265,756 of record NZ_JAUBVK010000005.1, on the reverse strand, counting down.
ATAAGACAGCGAGTTTTACAAACCGTCATCTTTGCCGAGGAGCAAGAAAAAGCTCGGGATTTGCAGTGGCGGGTGGAAACTTATTTGAAGCTGACGCCGAAAGCAGAACTGACAGCAGCAGGTATCGGGAGCGATTTCAAAAAAATCTTAGAGGATTCTGACGCTAGTTACGAACAGTTGCGCGCGAGGCTTGCTCCTTACACCCGCGACAGTTTCGTGCAAATCCTCAGAGGCCGCGAAAACTTCGGCTTCCAAGAAGTAGAACAGATTGTTAAAGAGTTGGAAAGGACGCGAGATGTAGTTTTAGCAGATTCTCAAGGTCTGCAAGAAGCAGCGCAAGTCCGACTAGACAATCAGTGGCAAAAAGTACAAGAATACTTGAAGTCTACGGGCAAAGAAGAACTCAATCCCGAAGGCATCAAGCGCGATTTTAAAACGCTGCTGGACAACCCGGAAGCGGGAATGTGGGCGCTGAGAGCTAGAGCTTCTCGGTTCGATCGCGAAACTTTGGTAAAATTGCTATCTCAGCGGAAAGACCTCAGCGAAGACCAAGTAAACCAGCTTCTCGACAGCGCCGAAGAAACTTGGCACAGCGCGCTGGAAGCACCGCAAAAGTTGGCTGAAAAAGCCAAGGATCAGTACGACCAAACTACTACCGCCCTGGCAGATTACCTCCGCAAGACTGGCAAGGAAGAACTCAATCCTGAAGGGATTAAGCGGGATTTGACGAAACTGATGGAAAATCCCAAGGAAGGGGCTTTAGCGCTGCGGGGCCGCCTGTCTCAGGTCGATCGCGATACTTTGGTCAAGCTGCTTTCTCAGAGAGAAGATTTGACCGAGGAACAAGTCAATCAAATTATCGACCAAGTGCAGGAAACTCTAGGATCGATCGTGAAAGCGCCGCGCCGTTTGGCAAAGCGAGTGCAAACCCAAGTCCAGGATTTTCAGAGCGTTTTAGAGGATTATTTGCGCAATACGGGCAAGGAAGAATTAAATCCCGAAGCCATCAAGCGCGACTTGCAACTGCTGCTGCACGACCCAAAAGTCGGCGCTTACAGTTTGGGCGAGCGGCTGTCGCATATCGATCGAGCGACTATGATTTCTCTGCTGTCCCAGCGGCCGGATATTTCGGAAGCAGAAGCTGCTCGGATTGTCGATCAAATTTTGTCGGTGCGCGACCAATTCGCACAGCAAATCCAGAAAATCCAGGAGCGCATTCAGTCGGTAATTGACGGGATTCTAGGAAAAGTTCGGGATTACCTCAATTCGCTCGATCGCCCGGAGCTCAATTACGAAGGCATTACGCGGGACGTTCGCAAGTTGTTTGACGATCCGCAAGCCGGATTTGATGCTTTGCGCGATCGCCTCGGTCATTTCAACCGCGATACTTTAGTAGCCCTAATTAGTTCGCGCGAGGACATTTCCGAAGCAGATGCCAACCGCTTGATCGACCAAATTGAAAGAAGCCGCAACAGCGTCTTGCAAAGAGCAGAACGCTTGCAGCAAGAAGCGCAGCTTCGCCTCGAAAGCATCAAATTGCAAGCTGAAAAACAAGCTGAAGAAACCCGGAAAGCAGCGGAAGTTGCATCTTGGTGGCTGTTTTTCACGGCTCTTACCTCGGCCGCTGCGGCTGCGGGCGCTGGTGCTTTAGCCGTCATCCGGTAAAAAAGACTTAATTTGCGATCGAATTGCAAATAGTGCCTGATGTGAGTTATTACTGACATCAGGCATTAATTTTAGTAAAGGATTTTATGTTGGGTGAGTTTATTTATAGCAGTTGACAGTTGACCGCTTGACAGTTGACAGTTACACAGTACGGGAATCAAACCGTTTATGCTGTGGGTTCTCGTCTCCATTCACGGCAGTTATTTATGCCCTCACGCCATGTGGCGGTTGCTATAATTTATTTGCATTTGTTGGCACTATTTAATATTTGTGTAAATCCGCTTAGAGAAGTTTTTTTTTAAGATAAGCTGTGAATTTATACATTTTAATTGGTTGGTAGTGAGGACTTGCATTCCTCATCAAACGACAGAGGACTTGCATTCGGAACGATCGACCCAATTTTTCGGTAATATTTAGGGATCTCAACCCCGCACGCCTGTTCTCCCAACCGCCCGCCTGCGGGCTCGGTCAGTATCAAACGGGAACTGTTTTGTGGCGCGATCGCCCGTTTCTTTTGAAAATCGCGCTCAGGCCATCACTTGTAAGCGATCGGTTGTGCATAATGAAGGGAACTAAAGATGTGAAAATACTACACTGACTGTGGGGGGCTACATACCCGATACCTTGGACATACCGAGGGCTTTTCTTTGGTCAGCCCACAACAGTCAAAATACGCAGGCCCGACTCGATCGCAAATGCTAAACCACCTACGTCTCAAACCTCCCCAGGCTAGTTGCCTAGTAGCACCGTGAGGGGGGCGACGCCATGCAACTCCGAAAAAAAACACTATTAATCATCGCAGCAGCGCTAATCAGCCTGATTGTGGTTCTCTATGCCACTGCATCAACCATTTTGCTGCACGATTTTAACAACCTGGAGGCACAATACGTCCGCCAGGATGTCGCGCGGGCTTTGGACGCCTTAGATGACGACTTGTCGAATTTAGACACCAGCGCCCAAGATTACGCCGAGTGGGATGATACTTACTCTTACGTCGATACACGGAACGAGGATTTTGTCAAGTCAAATTTCGTCGATTCGACATTTGTTTACTTGAGATTAAACTTATTGGTGCTGCTGGACTCCAACGGTAAGACGATCTTCAGCAAAGGTTTCGACCTGAAATCCAAAACCGAAATGCCGATTCCGGCAAACTTAAAACAACACTTGATTTCCGAGCTGCTAGAGTCCCCGACAGGTTCTGACGATCGAGGCGCTGCCAAAACAGGCGTCATTACCCTGCCAGAAGCCACGCTGCTGATTGCCTCAAAGCCCATCTTCGACAGCAACGCCCAAGGCCCGCCGCGGGGGACGCTGATCCTGGCACGCTACCTCGACAGCACCGAAATCGGTTTGCTTTCAAAACTGACCCACCTGTCAGTGGATTTTAGATTGCCGAGTTTAGATTTTAAAGTGGGAGCCGCGAACTACTCCGGGCAGGGCGCTAAGGCGCTCGCTCGCTCGAGGCAAGATTTGGACAATCTCAAACTCAAAATTTCCAACCTCAAATCAGTAGAAATTTTAGTCGAGCCGCTCAGCGACAGCGTAGTCGCAGGATACGCCCTGATTCGCGACATCCGGGGCAAGCTAGCGCTGCTGCTGCGAGTAGAAGTAGACCGAGTAATCTACCGCCAAGGTCAGGCTACCTTGAATTTCTTTACCTTATCAATACTGGCAGTAGGTTTAGTATTTAGCGCGATCGCCCTGCTGTTGCTAGAAAAATTAGTATTGGCGAGATTGGCCCACTTGAGCAGCAGCGTCAGCAACATCGCAGCCAACGGCGACTCCGGCTTGCGCGTTCAGATGCCAGGAGCCGATGAACTCGCAAGCTTGGCAGACGACATCAACCGAATGCTAGAAGCATTGGGCAATTCTCAAGTCGAACGTAACGAAAGCGAAGACCGCTATCGGTTGATGGCGGAAAACTCAACCGACATGATCACCAGACACAACCCCAAAGGCGTGTTTGTTTACGTCTCGCCCGCCAGCCGTGCTTTGCTGGGATACGAACCTTCAGAACTGATCGGCCGCCTCCCCAACGATTATTTTCACCCCGACGATTTAGAAACCGTCGCCAAAGCTCACTCGAAAGTGCTGGCGCTGCCAGTTACTTACACCCTCAGCTACCGCATCCGCCGCAAAGACGGCAAATACATTTGGTTTGAAACCACCAGCCGCACGATCCGCGATCCCCAAACTGGTGGAGTGCAAGAAATTATCGGCATTTCCCGCGACATCAGCGTGCGCAAGCAAACAGAACAAGAACTGCGAGAAAGCGAAGCTGCAATTAAAGCTTTGTACCAAGTGATTTCGGCTCCCCGTACAGACCCGCTCGGCCGCCTCTCTACCTTTGATTTGCGGCTCCAAGAACTGCTGGCAATGGGATGCCGGCAGTTAGGCCTGTCGGTGGGAATTTTGTCGCGGATTCAAGGCGACAACTATCAAATAATGGCTGTTGAGTGTCCCGACGGCTCGATCGCCCCTTCACAAATCTACGATCTGGAAAAAACCTTCTGCGTAGCTACAGCAATGGCAAAAGAACCGATGTACTTTGAGTCGGTGAGGTTTTCGGGTTTGTGCTTCAACAGCGACGATCCTGCCTTCAACGTCGAAGCTTACATGGGCATTCCCGTCACGGTGGCAGGTGAAGTTTACGGCACTCTGTGCTTCTTTTCTGGGACTCCTCTGACAGAACCGTTCCGAGTTGTAGACAGAGAGTTGGTGAAACTGATGGCTCAGTGGGTGGGGAGCGAACTCGATCGCCAGCAAACAGGCGTAGATTTGGCAAAAGCTCGCGACGAAGCACTGGCGGCTACCAGAGCCAAAAGCGAATTTTTAGCCACCATGAGCCACGAAATTCGCACTCCGATGAATGGAGTCATCGGCATGACCGGTTTGCTGCTGGATACCCGCTTAACTCGCGAACAGCGCGATTTTGTAGAAACTATCCGCAGCAGCGGCGATGCCTTGCTGACGCTGATCAACGATATTCTAGATTTCTCGAAAATTGAGTCGGGCAAATTAGATTTAGAGGAACATCCGTTTGACATCCGCACTTGCATTGAGGAATCTCTCGACTTGGTAGCTGCCAAGGCGGCACAAAAAAAACTGGAATTGGGTTCCTTGATCGATCGCTCCGTACCGGCAACGGCGATCGGCGACAGCGCCCGCTTGAGGCAAATTTTAATCAACTTGCTCAGCAATGCTGTTAAATTTACCGAAGCTGGAGAAGTGGTGGTTTCGGCGACGGCCAAACAGATTTCACTGCAGCAGGTAAACGCTAATGAACCGCCAGCAATCAACCAAGCATACGAAATACAATTTGCGGTCAAAGATACCGGTATCGGTATTCCTGGCGATCGCATGGATCGGCTGTTTAAATCTTTCAGCCAGGTGGATTCTTCAACCAGCCGACACTACGGCGGTACCGGATTGGGTTTGGCAATTAGCAAGCGTTTGGCCGAAATGATGGGCGGCAGGATGTGGGTGGAAAGTATGGGTTGTGTTGCGGGCAATCCTCCTGCCGATTTTAAAGCGGCAGTTTTAGATGTCGAAGGTGGAGAATCTTGCGAAATTGCCGAAAAATATTGCTCTCCCAAATCTGTACTCAGCAGCCAGCAGAGCCGCCAAAATCCCAAATCCGCAGGCTCTACTTTTTATTTCAGCACGATCGTTTCTGGCTGCAACAGTTCATTGCCAGTTAACTTGAGCAATTCTCAACCTGAATTAGCTGGCAAGCGAGTCTTAATTGTCGATGACAATGCTACCAACCGCCAAATTTTGACTTTCCAAGCTCAGTCTTGGGGAATGGTGCCTAGGGCTTCAGCTTCGGCTCGTTTGGCTTTAGATTGGCTCGCGGCTAAAGAGGTGTTTGACTTGGCAATTTTGGATATGCAAATGCCGGACATGGACGGGTTGGCTTTAGCTGCCCAAATTCGTCGGTATCCTGATTGCCAAAAGTTGCCGTTAGTCATGCTAACTTCGATCGGCAGGCAAGAAATTAACACCCCTGCGATTGAGGTGGATTTTGCTGCTTTTTTGAACAAGCCGATCAAACAATCTCAGCTTTACAATGTTTTAATCAATATTTTTGGGAAACAGGCAACTGAAATTAAAGTGCAGCGCACCAGCAGGCCTTTCTTGCAAAGCATACCCGTGCTGGCCGAGAACTTACCCCTGCGGATTCTGTTGGCTGACGATCATTTGGTGAATCAGAAGGTGGCTTTGCAAATTTTGCAGCGGATGGGGTATCGCGCGGATGTGGCGGGAAACGGTATCGAAGTGCTCGAAGCTTTGCACCGCCAGCCTTACGATGTGGTGCTGATGGACGTGCAAATGCCGTCCATGGACGGTTTGGAAGCTACCCGCCGCATCCGCGAGCAATTTTCAGCAGATTTCGGCTTAGAACATCCCACGGGAGAATCAGAAGTTTCAATAACTGACGAGGAATATAACAATCGATTTTCGACAGAAAATCTCAGCACAGAATTAGAAGTTTCAGAAACAGAGGAAGAACAATCTAACAATCGATTTTCGCAAATCGATTTTCGCAAATCAACCCAGGAGCAATCTAACAATCGAAAATCGAAAATCCTAAATCTAAAATGGACGAGGCCTTGGATTGTGGCGATGACGGCAAATGCGATGCAGGGCGATCGCGAAGAGTGCATGGCTGCAGGGATGGACGACTATTTGAGCAAGCCGATCGCAATTGAGGAGTTGGTTCGAGCTTTGAAGGCTTGTAAATCTCGATCGCACGCCCAGTTCGATCGCAGCGGGCAGATTTTTGGTTTTGACTCACAGGCAGAACAGATCCCAGAAACGACTAAATTAGAAGTGCGATCGAATGGGGCTGTTGCGGGAAATCAACAAGTGACAATTCCCAATTCGCCCGCAGCCGTCGGGTGGGCTGCATCAAATCTCGATCGGGCACAGTCAGATAGCCGCGATTGCCTGAGTGCCAAGATTATAGAGGGACTGCGAGATGTGGAAGCTTTGGACGAGGCGATCGAGATTTACCTCGAAACAGCTCCCGAACTGCTGCGAGGCATCTCCATGGCCCTGAGCAACGGCGATCCGCTAGCTTTGCGGCGAACTGCTCACTCTTTGAAGTCGATTAGCGGTACTCTCGGTGCTTTTCGCTTGTTTGAGCTGTGCGAGGAACTCGAAATCATGGGCCGGATGGGGACAAATGCAAACCAGCCTTTATCTGGGCACTCCTGCGGGCTTTTAAAACAGGTTGAGGACGAGTATCAAAGGGTCGAAACGGCCTTGAAAATAGAAAGGGAGTAAGCTACTGCCCAGATAGATTTCCTGTTATGTTCCAGAGGGGGAAAAGGGGAGAGGGGGAAAAGATTTGACGAATAGGTCATAGGTCATTAGACAAGAGTGCAAAAATAGCTAGGACCGGCCAAGAGCGCCCATCCCACAAAAATTATTTTTTCTTGTGGGATGGGCCTCTGAGCCCGTCCGAAAATTTGATTAAAAGGACTGTTGCAAGAGGTCTATTGAAATATACAATTTAAAAGCACAACAGCTTATGATGTTCCAATGACAGTAGATGACTTTATGTCGCACGCGGTTAGTGTCAGATTCGCTATTTTTGCGCCCTAGAGCAAGAATACGAGCAGTTTAGTGAGTATAGTTAAACAATTACCAGTTCCAGTAGAAATAATCAACAGCCCACCTGAGTTAAAGCAAAATTTAACAGAGGGGAATCAGAGGCTCAATCAACTACAGCCAAAGGTATTAAACATGAGAACTGTGAGATCGTTTGTTGGTGCGGTGGCTCTGTTCATGGTGTTTAGAGCCTGTTTTTTTAGCGGGAAGCGAGTCAATCCAGCTAATCAGCAACTGTATCAAACTAATAATTTAGCAAATCCCATCCTGGAAACTGCTGTTTCCGATCGCTCGTTTAGTTTTGAACAGACCTTTAAAGACCTGCGGGAAAACCCGAACGGAGGATTCAAACAGCTAAATGCTTTAGGCGAGACGACACAAGACATCCGACCACAAGTGATAGCTGCACCGAAACCAGCCAACAACGCAACCCTCACCGGGCATAGCGGTGTGGTCACTAGCGTCGCCTTTAGTCCAGATGGCAAAACATTGGCTTCGGCTGGAGGTTCCACCATCAAACTGTGGAACCTACAAAACCAAAAAGAACTTGCTACCCTCACCGGGCATAGCAGTGTCGCCTTTAGTCCCGATGGCAAAACATTGGCTTCGGCTAGCGATGACAAAACCATCAAACTGTGGAACCTGCAAACCCAAACACTGAGCGCTACCCTCACCGGGCATAGCGATCGGATCAATAGCATCGCATGGAGTCCCGATAGCAAAACTTTGGCTTCGGCTAGCGATGACAAAACCATCAAACTGTGGAACCTGGAAACCCAAACACTGAGCGCTACCCTCACCGGGCATAGCAAATCGGTCAATAGCGTCGCATGGAGTCCCGACGGCAAAACTTTGGCTTCGGGTGGCTATGGCAACACCCTCAAACTGTGGAACCTGCAAAGCCAAACAGAGTTCGCTACCCTGACTGAGCATGGCTGTGGTTCGGTTAGTAGCCTCGCATGGAGTCCCGATGGCAAAACATTGGCTGCGGCTGAAGGTTCCACCATCAAATTGTGGAACCTGCAAAGCCAACCACTGAGCGCTACCCTCACTGAGCATAGCTATTCGTCGGTCAGTAGCATCGCATGGAGTCCCGATGGCAAAACTTTGGCTTCGGGTGACTATGACAAAACCATCAAACTGTGGAACCTGCAAAGCCAACCACTGAGCGCTACCCTCACCGGGCATAGCCAGGGAGTCTTGAGCGTCGTCTTGAGTCCCGATGGCAAAACTTTGGCTTCGGCTAGCGGTGACCGCACCATCAAATTGTGGAACCTGCAAAGCCAAGAAGAGCTCGCTACCCTCACCGGGCATAGCAGTTGGGTCAAGAGCGTCGCTTTTAGTCCCGATGGCAAAACTTTGGCTTCGGCTAGCGGTGACAACACCATTAAACTGTGGAACCTGCAAACCAAAAAAGAGCTCGCTACCCTCACCGGGCATAGCAGTGCGGTCACTAGCGTCGCATGGAGTCCCGATGGCAAAACTTTGGCTTCGGCTAGCGATGACCGCACCATCAAACTGTGGGACCTGGAAACCCAAAAAGAGTTCGCTACCCTCACCGGGCATAGTAAATTGGTCATTAGCGTCGCATGGAGTCCCGATGGCAAAACTTTGGCTTCGGCTGGCTATGACAAAACCATCAAACTGTGGGACATGGAAACCCAAAAAGAGTTCGCTACCCTCACCGGGCATAGCCAGGGAGTCTTGAGCGTCGCATGGAGTCCCGATGGCAAAACATTGGCTTCGGCTAGCGGTGACGAAACCATCAAACTGTGGAACCTGGAAACCCAAACACTGAGCGCTACCCTCACCGGGCATCGCAATTTCATCTTGGATGTCGCATGGAGTCCCGATGGCAAAACTTTGGCTTCGGCTGAAGGTTCCACCATCAAACTGTGGAACCTGGAAACCCAAAAAGAGCTCGCGAACCTCTCCCGCCATAGCGATGGGGTCAATAGCGTCGCATGGAGTCCCGATGGCAAAACGTTGGCTTCGGCTAGCCGTGACAAAACCATCAAACTGTGGTACCTGCAAAGCCCTTTAGTAAATGCCATGCTGGAAACTGCTGTTTCCAATCAATCATTAGACCTCTTCCAAAAATAGCCCGTCCTACCTATTTGATTAAATTTGATTAAAAGGACTTTTGCTATTGGTCTATTGTTAGCTGTTGATGGAGGGAGAACTGAGTGCTATCTAGGAATGAGGGCCTATGGGGAGCTGGGCAAGGTTATGGACATCACTGAAGGGCTAACAATCGGGCAAATATTTTCCATCGATCATCCTCCCTATGAGGTTTTCTCAGAAGAATGGAAGGTTGTTGGGTTGTCTTATCCAAACGTTACATTCTCGTACACGAAATATTGGGTAAGAGATATCGCTTATATAGCAGTTGACAGTTGACAGTTATAGCAGTTGACAGTTGACCTGTGACCTGTGACAGTTACATAGTACCCTAATCAAACCGTTTATGCTAGCGGTTTCAGGGAGCTATTGATGAGGTTATTTATGTCCGCGCCAGATGTGGCGGTTGCTATACATAGTACCCTAATCAAACCGTTTATGCTAGCGGTTTCAGGGAGCTATTGATGAGGTTATTTATGTCCGCGCCAGATGTGGCGGTTGCTATACACATATTTCGACGACAGACACAGTTGCAGGTGTTGCGATCGAGGAAACCGATCGAGGGGTTATTATTGAGTTCAAGAATTTCCCCGATCTCGAAGTGGGATTACTCATCAAGGGAGAGCGAGCGAGATATTTGATTGATGAGTTGAGTTGATAGATTCATCAAATAGCTGGTGGCGCACCCTACAATAACTGAGGACTTTAGTCCTCACTACAAACCCTTTGATTTTTTAGTTACTAACACCCAATCGTCGGCTGTTTTGACAACCTCAGCATTCTCTAAGGCTAAATGTTTTAGCACGGGTTTTTCTAACAGAAAATAAGGTTGAGGAAGAGATTGCCATTTCTGTTTGAGCGTCGGCGCGTCGGCGACAATAACTTGGCGTTCACTATAAAAATTCAGCGAGGGACGGCCCAAGCGGTGAGAAGTAAACACCTGTTGACCCGCCGGAGTTCCTGTGCGGACAATTTCGGCGATCGGCTTAACGGGATAATCCTCGGCTAGTTCCCAAACCCAGTTATCGGAAGCGACAAATACTAACAGCGCGACGTAAGTTCCCCAAATTAAAACTAATAGAAACTGCCGATCCTGGCGGTGCAGTAACACGGCTGTTAGTGTCATTGTCAAAGCTACAAACATCAGCATTAACTGCAAATCTCGCTGGGGGGACACAATTTGTCCGCCCAGCCGTACCAAGCCGGTGAAGTACACGCAACCGACGACAGCAACTACAGCCAGCAATCCCAAAATCGCGGGATGAGGCAACAAAGATATAGCATTAAAATGTTCTTCGACTTCATCTTTTACGGGTTCTCCCGGCACCGACATTTGCTCCCAAACTTCAGCGAGATAGCTGCCAACGGCAAGAGCAAAAGCTGGATAAACTGGCAAAACATACCAAGGCAATTTGGTATTCATCACAGAAATAGCCAGCAGATATACTCCAGTCCAAACTAATACTAATTTGGGACCGGGAAAATTGCGATTTTCCCAACTAAAACGCAGCCCTTGCAGGTAAAATAACTGCCACGGCCAAGCTGATTCTAAAATTTCTAAAAGATAATACCAGGGCGGGCCTTTGTGATTGCCTACGGGTTCCCAAATGCGCCGGAAAGATTGGTTAACTAAATTAGCGTTGATGAAATCTTGCCCGTAGTGCAGCCATTGGGCAAAATACCAAGCCGCTACGGGGAAAGTTCCGATCGCCAATCCGCCCCAAAGATACCCAGAAGTGAGGAGTCGCGGGGTATCCCAAACCAGGAAAACTAAGCCGATCGCGCCCAGCAGCAGCCCCAACATGACGCCCTTAGTGAGGCAAATGAGTCCGAACCCCATTCCCGCCCCCAAAGCGTAGCGCAAGTCGCGGCGCGATCGCAGCAAACACCACATGGATGCCAGCAAAAAACACAAAACTGCTCCGTCTAACATCGCCAAACGTCCGTGCCGCACTACCGGGAGCAGCGTCAGGTAAACGAGAGCCGAAAAAATGGATTTCGAGCGCTGCGGGAACAACTCGCGCCCAATCGCGTAAAGCAGGGGCACTGAAGCCGCTGTCAGCATCGCCGGTATCAACCTCGCCGTCAATTCGCTGACGCCGAGGTTGGCAAAACACAGCCCGATCAGCCAGTGTACCAGCGGCGGCTTGTTCAAATAAGGCATGGAGCCGATCGTCGGATACAGCCAATTTAAGCCGCGCCAAATTTCGCGGCTTACCTGGGCTGCAATCCCTTCATCCCAATCCCGCAACGCCGGGCCGCCCAGATTCAGCCCAAAAATCAGCACCGCAGCCAACAGAAAAGCCAGCATCCACAGTTTGTCTGTCAAGCTGTCATTGAAGCGAGTTTTTGGTTTGCGCCCCGGGAATGGAAAGATTTCTGACATAAGTTATACCATTTTAGATTTTCTATTTTAGATTTTTGATTGAAGAATTGGGAATGACTTATGAATTAAGGGTTTGGATCGCCCGCCTGCGGTTGGATGCTTTTGGGAAACTGGTGTTAATAGAGTTTTTAGCGTCCCAAACAGAAGGTAAACTGAGACATCAGTTATTTGCGATCGGGAAAATACCATGAACTTGCCTGTAATTATTGATATTATCATTGGCTTAGTGTTTATCTACCTGACTTTAAGCTTGCTAGCTTCCGAAATTCAGGAACTGATTGCTACTGTTTTGCAGTGGCGGGCCCAACATTTAAAGAAGTCGATCGAAGTGCTGATTTCTGGAGGCAGCGAAGGCGCGAAAGATCCGCTGCAATTTCAGCGAGTCGGACAGTTGGCTAATTCGATTTACGCCAATCCGATTATCAAGGATTTGAATCAGGGAGCGAAAGGGCTTTTATCACAGGGATTTCGCTCTTTTACGCACCGGCTGGGAGATTTTTACCGCCGAATGACTGGCACTAAGAATGTTTTCGGCAATAAATCAACTGGGCCGTCTTATATTCCAGCAGATAGTTTTGCTGCGAGCCTTTTGGATACTTTAAAAATTTCTAGTTTGATGGAAGCGCTCTCTAAAAGCCGATTGGAAAGATTTAAAGATTTACAGTTGGCACAAATTCAAGTGATTGGAGAGGGTCTGAATCTGCCGGAGTCTACTAAACCGATTATCGAGCAAGAGTTTGGCTGGCTGACTGCGGAGTTCAATCGAGTTGTTGAAGATTATAAAAACGATTTGGGAAGTTTGAACAACAGTTTGGATCGGATGTCGGAAAAGTTGGGTTTTTATATTAAGGATTCTCAGGTTTATCTGCCAGAAACTGAGGTGGGAGGGAGAGAATTTCAGAGGCAGATGGCTTTTATTAAGGCGAGTTTTGACAGCGAATTTGAGCGGGCGGCGCTGCGGGCGCAACTGCAACCGAGTTTGAGCAATCTGTTAAATACCGTTAGGAAAGTTAGTTTAAGTCAGGATGCGGTAGCACAAATTATGGATGAGAAAGAGGACAGTCCGATTTACAAACAAATTCAAGAAACCTTGGACAGTATGCCAGAATCTTTGAAACGCAGCCTTTATATTTTAGCGCAGCGCGCTGAAACAGGCGGCGGAGATACTCAACAGCAGTTGCAGCGGTTTCAGCAAGAAATTGAAATTTGGTTCGATCGATCTATGCAGCGCGCTTCAGGGGTTTACAAGCGGAATGCTAGAGGGGTGGCGATTTTGATCGGAACTGCGATCGCCCTGGCTGCTAATGCTGATACTCTGAATATTGTTAATCGGTTGTCGAAGGATTCGATGCTGCGATCGACTGTTAATTTGTACGCTAAGCAGTTGGTGGAAAAAAACGCTAACACTAAATTAGATAATTTAACCAATCTCACAAAAGTTCAAAATGAGGTCGATCGAGCTTTGGATAAAGTAGCTCTGCCTTTTGGCTGGAGCGAACCGAACCGGTTAGAGCGAGATGCTAAGGGGAATGTATTGTTGCCGGCTTTGATGGGAAAATTGTTTGGTTGGATGTTGAGCGGCGTAGCTATTTCTATGGGAGCTGGTTTTTGGTTCGAGGCGCTCAACAAGATTATTAATATTCGCAATGCTGGGAAGAAACCGCCCTCTGCTACAGACTCTTGAGCGGTACTGTTGCGCCGCCTCGCGACTAACTGTCATACCATTTGAGATTTTAGATGGGTATGACGGATGACGATCGGGGTTTGGATCGCGAGCCGGCAGTTAGATTCTTTTTTGAAGCAGTCACCTACATGATACAGGATCGATCGGTAATTACGGGCCGACCTGCGGTTGGGGGAAAACACGGAAAATATAAATTCCGTGCGATCGCGGATGGCAGCACCGCAGAAATAGGCGAAACTGATAGGTGGGTTGAATGGGCGCGAGCAAAACAAACAAGGTCTCTGCCTGTTTCCTGCGGTCTGACTCCTAGGGTGCATCTACCAGTCAATACCCTTTTGGAGGAAGGAATATGTTTACTTCTTTGACGGAAACCAATCCCGCCTCGGAATATCAAAATGCCCCATCCAGAAGCTTTGCATTTAATGACTCCAGCATCGATGACGGCGGATATTTTGTCTCTGGGATTTTAGCTGCGGTTGCAGTAATTTTAGTCAAGTCCACCTCTGATGGCATCGAGCAATTTACCTCGGCACTTCAAAAATATGCCTCTATCCTTGGAGAGATTGACAAAGTTTGCATAATTTGTGGTGGCACTTCAGATTACCTCCAAGCATACAAAAGCCAATTACCAAAATCGCACAGTTCCCGGGGTGACAAAAGCGGACTGGGTTCGTATTATGCCGATCGAGATACCGACACACTCAGCAACGGCTGGAGGCGCGATCGACTGTTTGCTAATAAGGAGAGTGATGTAATTGAGGCTGTGGAGCGTGAAACACGGCGATTGGCCAGAATATAACGGTAATTAGCGGTATCTGGGGCGATCGCAATCGACGATTAGATCTGACTGAATGTGCGATCGATCGTATCAACTAGGGCTCAATAATTCTCATAACGTTTGTGGTGATGGCCCAAGTCCTCAAAGCGCACGCACTCTTGGCGCAAACAACTTAATTGCGATCGATTAATCGGCACTTAATATCAGAGGATTTTGACTGTTAGTAAATGCCACCAAACCAACTTGGTATCAGTATTTTGGTGTCTCACAAATCTAGCCAGCGCAATACCATATCTCAGAGTATTGTAGATTTTTAAATTGAGAATGACTGAGGTCGCTCGTAATTTCGATCGGGCTTACAGTTGCATTCTTTGTTTTAATTGGCTGAATTATTCAAAATGTATTATATAATTTATTTCAAAATTATATCTAATACAGGTATAAACACGGCAAAACCGTGTTCATCTACGCAAACTATCTGAGTCAAATCAACAATGCTAAATCTAATTTAGAGGGGTTATTCAGTAGGAAATTACCGTTACACCCATTTCCAAAGGCCTGTAATTATGGAGATTTATCGCCAAATAAGGCTAAAAATATCCGGCTTGAAAAAGCTGGATATTTTTGAGTATTCCCAAAGTATTTGTTAGATATTGCCAACAATTATGACAATAAAGTCGAGTAACTACAAGCAGCCACAAGTACAATCAGGAAAAAATATAGTTTAAATAAATGAGGGAAAATGTTGCACTATTTTCCAGATGGGTGTTAAGATGTAATCAAACAAGGCTGATGAGATTACTTCAGGGCTGTATCTACCAGTAAGGCCCTTAATGGAGTAGCAAAAATGAGTTCCACATTCGCTCAAACTCACTCACAATCTTCTGGGGAAAAACAGCCCCCGCGTTCCTTAGTCTTCATTGATTCCGGCGTGGAAGATTACGAGTCAATTGCAGCGGGAGTGCTGCCGGGACAGCAGGTAGTAATACTCGATCGCACCAAAAACGGCATCGAACAAATCTCCTCTGAAATTGAAAACTACGCCTCTACCAACGGGGCGCTCGACTCGGTTCACATCATTTCTCACGGCAGTTCTGGCAGCCTGCAACTCGGCAATACCGCTCTGGGTTCAGACAACATCGATCAATACAAAAGCCAGTTGGAAAAGTGGCAAACTAAACTCGCCCCATCCGCAGACATCATGCTGTACGGCTGCGATGTAGCCTCAGGTACAGGCGCTAATTTCGTTGACAAATTCAGCCAATTAACCGGGGCAGACGTTGCCGCATCCACCAACATCACCGGCAAAGATGGCGACTGGAATTTGGAATTTGCTAAGGGTCAAATTGAATCGGACTTAGCCTTGGGGCCCGACACGATGGCAAATTACCGAGGTGATTTAGCTACTATCGTGGTTGCCAACAATAGCGATAGCGGGCCAGGTTCCTTGAGGGCTGCGATCGCCTCCGCTGTAGCTGGCGATACAATTACCTTCGCTCCTGGTTTGGCTGGGCAAACCATCACCCTCACCAGCGGTCAACTCGAAATTCCCCCGGGCAAAAACATCACCATTGACGGCGCCGCCGCCGCTGGTTTAACCATCAGCGGCAACAACGCATCCCGTGCCTTTTTTGTCAATGCAAACGTTGACTTTGCTACGAGTTTTGCCGTCAAAAACCTCTCGATTATCAACGGCAAAACCGCTGAAAACGGCGGCGCGATCGGTACAACTGACGAAGTAAATCTCACAGTAGACAATGTTCAGTTCAATAACAACGTTGCCGATAAAGGTGGTGGGGCAATTTTCGGCAATTTCAACAATACCCTGACAGTATCGAACAGTAAATTCAACGGCAACATAGCCACAGCAGGTAATGACGAACGCGGTGCAGGTGCGATCGGCTTTTTGAGCTCCAAAGCTTTTACTGTCACCAACAGCGACTTCACCAACAACAAAGGAATTAACGGTGGGGCAATTAACAGCCTTCAGGGCAAGTTAACAATTGAAAACTCGCGATTCATCGGCAACGACACCACCGCCGCCGTTTACGCAACAGGCCAAGGTAATCCCTTTTTAAGGGGTTTTGGTGGCGCAGTTTACACAGACAGAGCCAGTTCTCTAACTGAAGCTTCCGGCACAATTCGGATTAGCGGCAGCGTATTTCAAGACAATAAAGGTCGAGGTGAAGGAGGTGCAGCTTATCTGTTCACCGGCAGCCAAGACAAGGTGATTTTGGAAAACAGCACCTTCCAAAATAACGAAATTCTGGCGCTACCCAACGGCGGAAATGCTGGAAACGGTGGCGCGGTAACGACTTTGAGTGACAGCGGCAACCAGGGATTGACCATTACTAACACCACCTTCGCTGGCAACAAAGCCCCCAGTCAAGGTGGCGCCCTGTGGGCACTCAAAGCGCCTGCTACGATTACTAACAGTACGTTTTCTGGCAACTCGGTTACTACTACTAAGCCTGATGGCTATAGCAATGTCGGCGGTGCAATGGCTCTTTATTCAGCCACAACGATCGTCAACACGACGATCGCCGACAATTACGCCGGCTGGGTGGGCGGAGGTATCTCAGCCGCCGATGGCAATCCTGTCACCGTCAAAAACACGATTTTTTCCAATAATACATCCGGGAATCCCTTTGGCATTCAGCAGCACACCAGCAGCGAATTGACCGACCTAGGAGGCAATTTTCAGTGGCCGGTCAGAAAAACCACTAACTTCAACGATTACAATGCGACCGCAAGTGTGACGATCGCAGACCCCTTACTCGGCCCTTTGCAAAACATCAACGGCGCTTTAGTCAGGCCCCTGCTGATAGGAAGTCCCGCAATTGATAAAGGGATTGCCACAGGCGCACCCGCTACGGATCAGCGCGGCGTGACTCGCCCGGTTGATGGTGATATCATTCCAGGTGCGATCGTTGACAGCGGCTCTTTTGAATACACCAGTGGAGTCGTGCCGACTCCGACTCCAACACCGACTCCGGCGCCGACTCCGACGCCCGCGCCGACTCCCACTCCAACACCGACTCCGGCGCCGACTCCGACGCCCGCGCCGACTCCCACTCCGGCTGCGGATGGTTCCCCGCTCGATGGCCTCAACGCCCCGCAACTCGACCCTGCTACCATCACCCCCAACCCCGTCGAAAAAACTCAGGGCGGGGGTAACACTGCCGATTTCATCATGGGCGGTAGCACCAGCGAATCGATTAACGGACTTGCCGGCAACGACACTATCTACGGCATGGGCGGCAATGACAACATTGACGGCGGTGCAGATAACGACTTGCTCTTCGGCAATAACGGCACTGATTTCATCCAAGGCGGCGCCGGCAACGATACCGTCAGTGGCGGCAAAGATAATGACACTGTTGTTGGCGGCGATGGCAACGACTTGTTAATGGGAGATTTGGGCAAAGATACTGTTGCCGGCGGCCTCGGCAGCGACACCATTTTTGGCGGCAAAGATGACGATATCTTGCTCGGTGAAGATGGCTCCGACTACATTTCAGGCAACTTAGGAAATGACACAATTAATGCTGGCAACGGCAACGATATTGTGTTCGGCAATGAAGGTGCAGACCTGCTTTTTGGTGGGGCGGAAAATGACACGCTTTACGGCGGCAAAGAAAACGACAGTCTCGATGGCGGTGTTGGCAACGACTTGCTGTTCGGCGGCAATGAAAACGATGTGCTGTTCGGCGGCAACACCGGCAACGATACCATGTACGGCGGTAAGGGCAACGATTTCCTCACCGGCGGTGCTGGCAGCGATTTCCTGTCCGGCGATGTTGGGGACGATACTTTGACTGGCGGTGAGGGAAGTGATGTATTTTTCCTAACTCAAAGTGTGGGTAGCGACATCATTACTGATTTCCGCAAGGGCGAGGATTTAATTGGCTTGGCTCCCGGTTTGAGTTTCAATCAACTCAGCATTACTTCGAGCAACAATCAAACTTTGATTAGCGTGACGGGTAGCAATCAATTGTTAGCGAAGCTTAACGGTACGCCCGGTACTCTCAGCGCTAGCGATTTCACTCAGGTAACAATCTAACTGCCGATAGTAGGATGCCGGGCGCGCACCTTACTACCGGCAAAACATCGGGTAGGGTGCCGGCGGGCTGAATGTTTTGACGAAAGACCAAGGATTTTATCCCGCCCGGCACCCTACGGTTAGTTACCTGAATTTCAATACGCGATTGTTAAGACCGTCAAGAGAGGCTTTCACGATGTGAAAAATAGACACGGAGATTGCTTCGTTCCTCTCTTCGGACAACCCTTAACAATCGCGTATTGACCTAAATTTCGGATTTTTTTGGGCTTTCCAGGTGAGATTGACCTAGCAGGAGTGCAGATTTTCTGGTTCTAGGTAAGACGAATGTATGGCTCGCTAGCGCTAGAGCAATCCTCAGTAATTCGGAACCGCAGCATCTCTTTTCTGGATTGAAATTACATCCTCTGCGGTTAATTGACATCAAAGCAATCGCCACATACCAAAACTTGTATTCGGATGCACTTCCCGGATTTCAATCATGGAGGAAAACCAAGTTTTCTCCTTAATTGGAATCCCCCCGATTAATCGCGGAGGTTTTAATTCGGCCGGCTGTTGGCAGCATCAGAGATCCTTCGAGTTTCAAGGTGAATCTACCAGCAAATAGTAAACATTCTCATAGGATATGCGAAATGAGTTCAAATTTTGCCAGTATTGATTCACAATCTGTTCTCCGCAATTCTCGTTCTAAATCTATTGTCTTCATTGACTCCGACTTAGATGACTATCAAACTCTTGCGGGCGGCGCGATCGGGAATGCTGAAGTCATCATTTTAGATAAAAATGGCAACGGAGTCGAGCAAATTACTGCGAAACTGCAAACAATTGCTGGGGCGGGCTCAACTCTAGACCAAGTTCACATTTTTTCTCACGGGAATTCTGGCAGTTTGCAGCTAGGTTCGGCGACGTTGAATGCGGATAGTTTGCCGCAGTATGAAAGCCAGTTGCAAGGGTGGCGCACTGCGCTGAGCGACAAAGCTGATATTATGCTTTACGGTTGCGATGTTGCTGCGGGTGAGGGTAGCGATTTTGTCGATCGCCTTTCGGAGTTAACCGGGGCTGATATTGCCGCATCTAGCGATCGCACTGGCCGCGGTGGTAACTGGAATTTGGAGTTTACCAAGGGTGATATTGAAGCACCCATTGCCTTGACTCCAGAGGTAATGGCGGATTACCAAGGGACTTTAGCGACGATTACCGTTACCAACGCTAATGATAGCGGGCCCGGTTCCTTGAGAAGTGCGATCGCCTCCGCAGCAGCCGGCGATACCATTCAATTTGCCTCCACTCTTGCCAATCAAACAATTACTCTCACGAACGGTCAACTTGTCATCAACAAAAACTTGACAATTGATGCAATTGGTGCTACCAATTTAACCATCAGTGGCAACAACACTTCGCGGGTAATCCTCACCGAAGGTTCAACAAATGTTACTCTGAAAAACCTGATTGTTGCCAACGGCAAAGTGTCGGGAACCGATCCGAATAACGAGGCGACTAGCAGCGGCGGCGGCATTCAAACAGGCGGTAACAGCACTTTAACTTTAGAAAATTGCCAAGTCAACAATAATGTTGCCGGTTTCGGCGGCGGCGTTTACACGGGTTTCCGCAGCACGACTACTGTAATTAACAGCAAGTTTAGCGGTAATGACGGTTCTTTGGCTAGCAATACCGAACGCGGCGGCGGGGCGATCGCCACTAAAAGCGGCGGTTCTTTAACTATCAGAGATAGCGAATTTACCAACAACAAAGGCAGCTACGGCGGAGCTGTGAATAACCTGTTGGGCAGCATGACGATCGAAAACTCTAAATTCACTGGCAACCGCACAGATAAAGGCGTTGGCGGGGCAGTTTACGTCGATGGCGCTAGCGAATTAATTAACGATGCGATCGGTGGCAACATCATTATTCGCAACAGTGTTTTCGACGGCAATATCGGGACAGGAGAAGGAGGGGGAGCCTTTCTCTTTGGTTATTCCCAAGATAAAGTTGCCTTAGAAAATAGCACTTTCATCAACAACAAAGCTGTCAAGAATGCAGCGGGTCAAGGAGGTTCTGGCGGCGGCGTCCGCCACGGTAATGTCGATTTGACTGTGACAAATACTACCTTTACCAACAACACAGCCGATGATAACGGCGGCGGTTTGTGGTTGGGAGAAGAGGGCAACGTCAGCGTTGTTAACAGTACATTTTCCGGCAACACCGCTGCTAAACAAGGCGGAGGAATGGTTGTCGGCAACAAAGATTCCTTTTCGACTAACATCGTCAATTCGACTTTTGCCAAGAACACCGCTGGGGAGTATTCGGGAGGTATTGCGACTTTTAACAATCCTGGGAACCAGCCAATTACTGTCAAGAATTCGATTTTTGATAGCAATACGGCTGGTAATCCTTATAAAGTTAAATACCAAACTGGAAGAGAACTAATTGATGGGGGGAATAATCTTCAGTTTCCCGCGAAACTGACGGCGGGCGATCCTAACGACAATAACGTTACGGCAAAGGTGACGATCGCAGATCCGAAACT
Source organism: Microcoleus sp. ARI1-B5 (assembly GCF_036705795.1). Lineage (NCBI taxonomy): Bacteria > Bacillati > Cyanobacteriota > Cyanophyceae > Oscillatoriales > Microcoleaceae > Microcoleus > Microcoleus sp. ARI1-B5. The sequence continues at coordinate 244,916 of NZ_JAUBVK010000005.1, read as the reverse complement.
CGGCCCTTTGCAAAATATTAACGGCGCTTTCGTGCTGCCGCTGCTAGCAGGAAGTCCCGCCATTGATACCGGTACTGGTGCGGGCGCGCCAGCTAAGGATCAGCGCGGTGTGACTCGCCCGGCTGATGGTGATAATAACGGAAGTGCGATCGTCGATATCGGCGCTTTTGAATTCACCACTACAGCCACGCCGACTCCGACTCCCACACCAACTCCGACACCCGCACCCACACCGACGCCGACACCCGCACCGACTCCGACGCCGACACCCGCACCGACACCGACTCCCACACCCGCGCCGACTCCGACGCCCATACCGGGGACAGATGATTGCCTGTTCAATGGCGTCAGCGCCCCGGAATTAAACTCTGCTACCATTACTCCCAACCCCGTCCAACAAACTTTCAACGGCGGTAACAGTGCCGATTTGATCGTGGGCGGCAGCATCCCCGAATCGATTAACGGACTTGCCGGCAACGACACTATCTACGGCATGGGCGGCAATGACAACATTGACGGGGGTGCGGATAACGACTTGCTCTTCGGCAATGAAGGTACTGATTTCATCCAAGGTAATACCGGCAACGATACCATCTACGCAGGCAAAGATAATGACACTGTTGTTGGCGGCGATGGCAACGACTTTTTAAGGGGAGATTTGGGCAAAGATACTGTTGCCGGCGGTATCGGCAACGACACGATTTTTGGCGGCAAAGATGACGATATCTTGCTCGGTGAAGATGCTGACGACTACCTGTTAGGCAACTTAGGAAATGACACAATTAATGCTGGCAACGGCAACGATATTGTGTTCGGCAATGAAGGTGCAGACCTGCTTTTTGGTAAGGTAGGAAACGACAGTATCGATGGCGGCGATGGTAATGACAGTCTCGATGGTGGCGACGGTAACGATCGGCTTTTTGGTAACAATGAAAATGATGTGATCTGCGGCGACATCGGTAACGATACGCTTTACGGTGGCCAAGGCAACGATATCCTCGGTGGCGGTGCTGGTTCTGATTTCCTTTCCGGCGATGCAGGAGATGATACTTTGACTGGCGGTTCGGGAAATGATGTATTTCTGCTAAATCAAAGTTTGGGTAGCGACATCATTAATGATTTCCGCAAGGGAGAGGATTTATTTGGGTTGAATTCTGGTTTGAGTTTCAATCAACTCAGTATTACTTCCAGCAACAATCAGACTTTGATTACTGTGACGGACACCAATCAATTGTTGGCGAAGCTTAACGGTATTACACCCGGTATTCTGACTGCTAGCGATTTCATTACTCTGTAGTTATTATACTAAATCCGGTTTGTCTATACCCTCGATCGTTCTGCGTATCCTTCGGCGGTGGAAACCGCTACTAAACAAACGAAGTCCGCCTCTGCAGACTGAGAGATAAAGGGAGTAGTTAAGCCGGATTTAGTATTATAGCATATTTCAATAAAAAGTAGCCAAGCATGATAAATATCCTCTAATCTTCAGATGCTATAGCCACACATATTAATCTATTATTCCTAATAAAGCGGACTTGATATTATTCCGTTTTAATACGATCGCACAAATGTCTGTCCTCCTCCTTCACATCGGCATTAGTTCGCAAATAATCCCGGACGCGATCGCACGCATAAGCCAGTTCATCGAGTTTGAGAATTGGCTGCACATCCCACAAAATGACAGTGCGATCGTCCCCAACAGAAGCAATCTGTTTGCCATCGGGACTAAACGCCACCCCCCAAACGTTCCCTTCATGTCCCGTTAGCGTCGTTATTTCTGTACCGTCAGTTTTCCAGAGTTTGAGTGCGCCAGTTGAGCCTCCAGTCACCAGCATTTGACCGTCTGGACTGAAATCAACTGCCATCACCCCTCTAGTATTTCCCTTGAGAGTTTTGAGCAACGTGCCCTCGCTTGTCCAGAGTTTAATCGTGTCATCCCTGCTGGCAGTTGCCAAAGTGCGACCGTCTGGACTGATAGCAACTTCCCAAATCGGGCTGCGATGGCCCTTTAGAGTCTTGGAAAACTTACCGTCAAGACTCCACAACCGAGCAGTGCTGTCGCTACTGGCAGACACCAGTTTCTGTCCGTCAGGGGTAAAGTCCACATCGTAAACCCTAGCCTGATGCCCTTGGAAGGTTTTCAACAAAGCGCCACCCTTGTTCCACAGTTTCACCGTTTTATCGTTGCTGGCAGAAGCGAATAGCCGGCCATCTGGACTGATTGCGATATCCCAGACTCCTGCCCCATGCCCTGTTAGGGTTTTCAGCAACCTCCCGTCGAACTGCCAGAATTTAACCGTTTTATCTTCACCCGCAGCAGCAAGGATGGGGGCGTTCTCCGTATTGGTAACGTTAGTAGCAGCAACGAAAGCAACAGAGTAAACACCAGCCTTTTCTCCGGCAAAAGACTTCAGCAACGTGCCGTCTCGCGCCCAAACTTTGAAACTGCGATCGGAACTGGCTGAAGCTAGCATCTTGCCGTCCGGGCTGAAATCCACATCCCAAATCGTCCCGCGATGTCCGTGAAGGACTTTCGAGAAAGGGTTTGTCGGGTTCCAGACTCGTGCGGTATTGTCGTCGCTAGCCGAGACAACCATTGGACTGTTGGGAACAAAGGTAAGACCGCGAATTCCAGATTGATGCCCTTTGAGGGTTTTCAAAAGTGTCCCGTCCGGCTTCTGGAGGTTTATGGTTTCGTCGGCGCTGGCGGAAGCAATGACATCGCCTGAATCGCTGACGGCAACTTCAAACACTTCCGAACTGTGACCGCTAAGAGTTTGTAGCAGCGTTCCGTCGAGTTGCCAGAGTTTGACAGTGTTGTCAGCGCTAGCAGAGACAATGGCGGGACGTTTGGTGCCGCTATTGTCTGCAAGTAAGGCAAACTCAACATCCCAAACGGCAGCGCTGTGTCCTTCCAGCGTTCTCACCAGTTCACCGTCTAAAGTCCAGACCTTGACCGTACCGTCGGCGCTGCTAGAGGCGAGGAGGTTTCCATCGGGACTGAAGGCAACACCCCAAACCCCACCTTGATGTCCCTTCAGAGTCTTGAGTGGTTTGCCATCGGCACTCCACAGGCTAATGGTGCTGTCTTCGCTGGCGGAGGCGATGCGCTGACCGTCAGGACTCACGGCGATCGCCCAAATCGCAGCGCTGTGTCCCTGAAAGGTTTTGAGCAGCTTGCCGAACCGACTCCACAGATAAATGCTGCCGTCCACGCTGGATGTCACTAGGCGCTGGCTGTCGGGACTAAAACGGAGGGCGTAGACGCTGCTGACCTTATGCTGGAGAGTGTGCAGCAAGGTGCCATCGGGCTGCCAAAGCTTGACCGTTTGGTCGCCGCTGCCGGTAGCGATTAGCTGACCGTCTGGACTGGCATCAACTGCCAGAACCGGGCTCGAATGCCCCGACAGGCGATTGAATTCTGCCGTTCCGTAGATAGCTTGTTGCAGCACTTGTTGAACTTGCGATCGCAACTGGGGGCCCGAATTAGGGAGACTGCCGAGCCTGCGTCTTGCTTTGATGGCGCTCACGAGGGCGTCTAATCGCTGTTGGGAGGCGAATTGTCCGGAGGAGGAGGAGGTGAGGGCTTGAACTTCGCTGATGCGGGCTTGCTGTTCGCTGGTGGCGGCGCGGTAATATTGCCAGAGGGCGAAAATGGCGGATGCGATCGCAACTATCAGCAACCCACTCAACGCTGCAATAAACTTGCGCTGTCGCTGTGCTGTCTTTCTTTCATAAGCTACGCGCTTGCGTTCTTCTACCAGTCGCGCTTCGACTTCTTTAACTCTTTCTGCTTCCATTGCTTGCTGCATTTCCAGCCTGTCTAATTCAGCAGAAGCAGCTAAAAAGTGATAGTCCAAATCGCTCAAACTTTTGCCTTGCGCCCAAGCTTGAGCGTCTTTCAAAGCTTGTCCTCGCAACAGTCGGGAAGAATCTGTTTGTTTGGCTGCAATCCAAGTTTCAAAAGTTTGGGAGTACGGACGTAGTTTTCCTAATTGTTTTTCTACCCATTCGAGGTTAAAAACTTCTGCATAAATGCGGTTTTTAACTTTGAGTAATCCTGCTTTTTTTTCGACTAATCCAGATAGCACCAGTTCGATTTGTTCGCGGCTGTCGTCGGCACAGATCCCCCCTGCCCCCCTTAATAAGGGGGGTTCTGATTGTCCCCCCCCTTGATAAGGGGGGGGTTCTGATTGTCCCCCCCCTTGATAAGGGGGGGTTAGGGGGGGTTCTGATTGCAGAATTTGCTGATAAATGCCTAGCAATCTTCCGGCGCGTTGTTCGTTTCGCAAGATGCGATCGCGTATCGTCTTCAAATGCTCCGGTTCGTCCTGCGATTCCCATTTATCGATGATATGTGATCGCACCAAACTATCGACCCAAAATGCCTCTGTTCCCGGGGGAATTTTTACTAATCCGTCCACCGTTTCCCGGCTGGCTCTATAGGCCAAATAGCAAATTTTCTGGGTGAGAAATGGCTGTCCTGAAGTCCAAGCTAATATTTGTTTGAGAACGGCATCAGGATTACTGACAACCGTCTCTAATCCTTTAACTAATATTTGGGCTTCCGGCAGTTCAAAACCCCGCAAATCTATAGCACGACCGATATTAAAAGGAGTTCGATTTTTGTCAGCTATTAAATCGCTCGGCGTAGCTACTCCAAAAATTGCAAAACTAATGCGGTTATACTCTGGATTAATCGCTCGCTGATTGTAGCAAAACCGAATCAGGGCAAAAAAATCATCGACCGCGAAATCCAAACTGAGAATGCTATCGATTTCATCGATGAATATAAAGATGCGCTCTTGGGGAAATTGAACCAGTAGGATATCTTCTATAAAATGACTCAATCTTTGCAGGAACGAGACATCTTCTGAGTCGCGCCACCAGGTTTTAATATTAACTTGTCCTAAAAGATTGAAGCCGCGCCACAACTCGGCGACCATTCCTTTATACCACTGTAAAGGAGTGATGTTTTCGCTGCCGATGCGCGTCATGTCGATCGTACTGCATTGAAAACCTTCGGCTTGCAGTCGGTGCAGCGTGCGGACTAACAGGGAAGATTTACCCATTTGTCGCGAGTTGAGGACGTAACAAAACTCGCCGTTTTTTAAGGCTTGGTAGATTTGGTAATCAGCTTTTCGCTTGACATAAGTGAGTGCATCTGTATTGAGACTGCCGCCAATTTGATAGGTGATTTCGGTCATAGGTAATAGTAAGTAGGGAGCGGGATAATTTTTAATTATTTAGTAAATAAATCACTGTTTGGGAGTATTGTTGGTAATTCGATCGCACAAATGTCTGTCCTCCTCCTTCACTTCAGCATTAGTTCGCAAATAATCCCGGACGCGATCGCACGCATAAGCCAGTTCATCTAATTTGAGAATACGCTCTAGATCCCATAAAATCACAGTGCGATCGTCCCCAACAGAAGCAATCTGTTTGCCATCGGGACTAAACGCCACCGCCCAAACATTCCCCTCATGTCCGGTGAGCGTCGTTATTTGGGTGCCGTCAATTTTCCAGAGTTTGACTGCGCCAGATGCGCCTCCCGCCACCAGCATTTCACCGTCTGGACTGAAATCGACCGCCATCATGCCTCTAGTATTTCCCTTGATGGTTTTCAGCAACGTGCCGTCAATCGTCCAAAGTTTAATCGTGTCATCCATGCTCGCACTTGCCAAAGTTCGACCGTCTGGACTGATGGCAACTTCCCAAATTCCACTGCGATGACCTTTCAAAGTCTTGTTCAAGCGATCGTCCAAACTCCACAACCGAACTGTGCCATCTGCACTGCCGGAAACGAGCTTCTTTCCGTCGGGGGTAAAGTCCACATCGGAAACCCTAGCCTGATGTCCTGCGAACGTTCTGAGCAAAGTGCCGTCTGGCTTCCACAGTTTCACGGTTTTGTCGTCGCTGGCAGAAGCGAGGAACTGACCGTCTGGACTGACGGAGACATCCCAAACGCTCGCCCCATGTCCTGTTATGGTTTTCAGCAGCGTCCCGTCGAACTGCCAGAGTTTGATCGTTTTATCTGTACCAGCGGAAGCGATTACAGGCGAGATATCATCTTTGGCAAAGTTCGCAGGAGAAACGAAACCAACCGAGTAAAGGGGAGCCTTGTATCCCGCAAAAGACTTCAGCAACGTACCGTCTTTTGCCCACACTATGAAGCTGCCATCCGAACTGGCTGAAGCGAGCATCTGACCGTCCGGGCTGAAGTCCACATCCCAAATGACACCGCTATGTCCGTACAGGACTTTCGAGAAAGGGTTTGTCGGGTTCCACAGCCGGACGGTATTGTCGTCGCTGGCGGAGACAGCGATTTGAGTGTTGGGAATAAAGATAACGCCGCGAATTCCAGATTGATGCCCTTTGAGGACTTTCAAAAGCGTCCCGTCCGGCTTCCAGAGGTTGATGGTTCCGTCTGCGCTGGCGGAAGCAATGACATCGCCTGTATCGCTGACGGCAATTTCCCACACTTCCGAACTGTGACCCCTGAGAGTTCGTAGCAGCGTCCCGTCGAGTTGCCAGATTTTAACCGTGTTGTCAGCGCTGCCAGAGAGAATAGCGAGACGTTTTGTGCCGTCACTGTCTGCGAGGAAGGCGAACTTAACGTCCCAAACGGCACCCGCGTGCCCTTCCAGAGTTCTCACTCCTTTGCCGTCCTCGGTCCAGACCTTGACCGTACCGTCGGTGCTGCTAGAGGCGAGCAGGTTGCCATCGGGACTGAAGGCAAGACCCCAAACCCCACCTTGATGTCCGCTCAGTGTTTCGAGCAGTTTGCCATCAAAGTCCCACAGGCGAATCGTGCTGTCTTCGCTGCTGGTGGCAATGCTCGCGCCGCCCGGACTGACGGCAATGTCCCATATCGCAGCGCTGTGTCCCTGAAAGGTTTTGAGGAGCTTGCCGTCCCGATCCCACACATAAATGCTGCCGTTGAGACTGGATGTGACCAGGCGCTGGCTGTCGGGACTGAATTTGAGCCCGAAGACAGCAGCCGGGTGTGGCAGCGCGTGCAGCAGCGCACCGTCGGGCTGCCACAGCTTAACTGTTCGGTCAGTGCCGCCAGTGGCGATGAGTTGGGCATCTGGGCTGACATCAAGGCCCAGAACTGGGCTGGAATGCCCCGTCAGGCGATTGAATTCTGCGGTTCCGTAGATGGCTTGTTGCAGCACTTGTCGAACTTGCGATCGCAACTGGGGGCCCGAATTAGGGAGGCCATCGAGCCTGCGTCTGGCAATGATTGCAGTGACGAGGGCGTCTAATCGCTGTTGGGAGGCGAATTGCCCTGTGGAGGAGATGCTGAGGGCTTGTATTTCGCTGGTGGCGGCGCGGTAATATTGCCAGAGGGCGAAAATGGCGGATGCGATCGCAACTATCAGCAACCCACTCAACGCTGCAATAAACTTGCGCTGTCGCTGTGCTGTCTTTCTTTCATAAGCTACGCGCTTGCGTTCTTCTACCAGTCGCGCTTCGACTTCTTTAACTCTTTCTGCTTCCATTGCTTGCTGCATTTCCAGCCTGTCTAATTCAGCAGAAGCAGCTAAAAAGTGATAGTCCAAATCGCTCAAACTTTTGCCTTGCGCCCAAGCTTGAGCGTCTTTCAAAGCTTGTCCTCGCAACAGTCGGGAAGAATCTGTTTGTTTGGCTGCAATCCAAGTTTCAAAAGTTTGGGAGTAGGGACGTAGTTTTCCTAATTGTTTTTCTACCCATTCGAGGTTAAAAACTTCTGCATAAATGCGGTTTTTAACTTTGAGTAATCCTGCTTTTTTTTCGACTAATCCAGATAGCACCAGTTCGATTTGTTCGCGGCTGTCGTCGGCACAGATCCCCCCTGCCCCCCTTAATAAGGGGGGTTCTGATTGTCCCCCCCCTTGATAAGGGGGGGGTTCTGATTGTCCCCCCCCTTGATAAGGGGGGGTTAGGGGGGGTTCTGATTGCAGAATTTGCTGATAAATGCCTAGCAATCTTCCGGCGCGTTGTTCGTTTCGCAAGATGCGATCGCGTATCGTCTTCAAATGCTCCGGTTCGTCCTGCGATTCCCATTTATCGATGATATGCGATCGCACCAAACTATCGACCCAAAATGCCTCTGTTCCCGGGGGAATTTTTACTAATCCGTCCACCGTTTCCCGGCTGGCTCTATAGGCCAAATAGCAAATTTTCTGGGTGAGAAATGGCTGTCCTGAAGTCCAAGCTAATATTTGTTTGAGAACGGCATCAGGATTACTGACAACCGTCTCTAATCCTTTAACTAATATTTGGGCTTCCGGCAGTTCAAAACCCCGCAAATCTATAGCACGACCGATATTAAAAGGAGTTCGATTTTTGTCAGCTATTAAATCGCTCGGCGTAGCTACTCCAAAAATTGCAAAACTAATGCGGTTGTATGAGGGATTAATCGCTCGCTGATTGTAGCAAAACCGAATTAGGGCGAAAAAATCATCCACAGCGAAATCCAAACTGAGAATGCTATCGATTTCATCGATGAATATAAAGATGCGTTCTTGGGGAAATTGAACCAGTAGGATATCTTCTATAAAATGACTCAATCTTTGCAGGAACGAGACATCTTCTGAGTCGCGCCACCAGGTTTTAATATTAACTTGTCCTAAAAGATTGAACCCGCGCCACAACTCGGCGACCATTCCTTTATACCACTGTAAAGGGGTAATATTTTCGCTGCCGATGCGGGTCATGTCGATAGTGCTGCATTGAAAACCTTCGGCTTGCAGTCGGTGCAGCGTGCGGACTAAGAGGGAAGATTTGCCCATTTGCCGCGAGTTGAGGATGTAACAAAATTCCCCAGCTTTTAATGCTTCATAAAGTTCGGAATCTGCTTGCCGCACTACGTATGTAGGCGCATCACTGGCGAGACTGCCGCCAATTTGGTATGTAACCTTGGTCATGCCGTTTACGGGTTGGTTTAAAAGTGAAAGTTGAGTATAAAAAGAGGCAGTCAGAGCGTTATTTTTGTCACCATCTCTACAGAATTATAATCCCTCGGTAAAATTTAGGTTTCCCAAGTAGTTGTTTTTATAATAAAATTGACAAAGTAACAACTAGAAGTTATTATACAATATAGCCTAATGTTGTAAATTTATATTGACATTGAAATTAACAGCAAACAAGGAGAATCAATATGCTCATTCAAGAACAACCAGCCCAGTCTAAACAAATGACCCTAGACGAGTTTCTGGACTGGTATCCAGAGGGTCAAGGTCGCTTTGAACTACATGATGGAGCCGTTATCGAAATGCAAGCAACTGGAACTCACGAACAGGTGGGGGGTTTCCTAGCCCTCAAAGTCGGTGTTCAGATTGAACGTTTGGCTTTGCCCTATTTCATTCCCCGCCAAGGAATTATTAAGGCTATTGATTCTGATAAGTCTGGCTACAGCCCAAATGTGATGGTGTTAGATTGGCAACAAATCGAAACGGAACCGATGTGGAAAAAGCGCTCGACTATTACCCGAGGTGAAACTATCCGTTTAGTCATCGAAATCGTGAGTACGAATTGGCAAGATGACTACTTGATAAAGTTAGCAGAATATGAAAAGTTAGCAATTCCTGAATACTGGATAGTCGATTATTTGGGGTTAGGCGGCAGAAGATATATTGGCAACCCCAAGCAACCAACTATTTCCGTCAACCAATTGGTTGACGGTGAGTATGTAGTGAATCAGTTTAGAGGTGATGATGTGGTGCGAGCGCTTGCGTTCCCCGATTTAAACTTAACAGCAGAACAGATTTTTCAGGTGGGGCAATAACTAAATAAAGTTGTGCGAACCAAAATACAGGCGGTACAACTCGCAGCTTAGCGTACAGCGGTTGTTATCGATATGAATCAGCCCCATACTAACTAATTTAGAAGCTATTATCGGATCTAATTCCACGCCTTGCTCAGATTTTACCACTTGTTTAAGTGCAACCGCAAGTTCGGGATACTCTTGCAATGTCACCCAAAAACTCCGCAAGTAATCTTTATAAATTCCTGCTATTGTGGGAGCTTCTTCTAGTAGCTGATCTAGCGTTATACTGTTTAGACAGAGGTGGTAAAAAGCGAGCCGGACCAGATAAGGATGTCCCCCCACCATTGCCATCAGTCGCTCGGCATCGGGCCTATCTGTCCAATCCAGTCCGTGACGCTGGGCTAAAGCAAGTATCTGCTCTTCTGTAAAATAGGGCAATTCCAGTGGCAAACCGACATTAAAAGGCGATTCAGTGAGCTTTAAAGGAATATAAATTTCTGTGGAGTGAAGGACGATTAACCGCAGTTTTTCCAAAGTTTTAATCCGCTTTGCTTCTTCATGCCAGCTTCGCAGCAGCGGCAAAAATTCTCGGGCTATTTTGGGATACTCGAAAATTCGATTGACTTCATTTAAAGCTAAGACAAGAGGGCTCTTTATTTCTGCTAATACATATTGTTGCAAATAGATGGTACAGCTTACTTTGCTCCCCATATCTTCATCCCAATAATCATCTAATAAAGGTGGCAATCCTAGGTAACGGCTGATGTTGGCACAAAACCACCGTAAAAATTTATCGAGATTGTCTAAAACAGCTTCCTCGGCTTGCTGAAAATCCAAACTTACAGTTCGGCAGCCAAGAGAATTAGCGCGATCTAAAATCCGTAGCAGGAGGGAACTTTTACCCATCTTCCTGGGAGCTTTAATCCGCAGAACACTTCCAGGTTTGCCAATCTCTTGATACGCAAGCTCTTCAATTAGCGGGTGATGGATATAAAATGGCGAACCGAGGGGTACTGGAGAGCCGGGATATTCTAAAGGTGTTGCTAGGCATTGGCTGCGGGTGAATTCTTGAATTAATTCTCGTTCCTCTACTGTCAGGGAACGCGATTCTAGAGAGGAGCGAAAATTTGATTTGCTAATAGGCTTCTGCAAGATTTCAGAGAGAGATTGCCACAAGCCGGAGGCGATGTTTCTCAGGTAATGCTCTCCGTAATGAGAGGCCGATGCGATGCTTGCATAAGTTTTTCCTTCCCAAACTTGGCGGAGTAGGATTTCTTGTACGGGATGCAAATCTTTTTGCGATCGGGCACGAGTTAGCTGTACTACCTCATCTATCGTCATAATTTGCAATTATCCCGTAAGTGTATAGTTGATATTATCACTTTTGATTGACTGTAAAGCCGATCGCCTATTTGATGGCGACGCGAGCCTGTAGGGACATTTTTCAAAGGGTAACAGGTCAAATCCGTTAAATCTCACCGAAGCGCACCAATCTCAATAAAGGGTTCAGTGGTCACTTAGCGGCATAACCCAATTTCAAGACGTTCTGGCAGAGCTCCCTTTCAGGTAGCAGCGCTCAGTTTTTCTCCCTCGTTGGCCAAAATGTCATGCAGGTGTCACAGTTGGCCGTGAAGCCACAATTAAAAATGTGACAGTTGACATTGCTAAAGCTTAGTCGATTGATGTTAATTTAATTAAAAGTAATTTCATATCGCTGCATCTACTCATCACAATTGTTAAGTCCCACAGCCTAATTATTATTGTGTCGGCAGGTTTTTCAATCCTTCTGTAATCCCTCTGAAAAATATTAGCAAATAACCGAGTTGACGTGATGCAAATGGTTCATAAAATGTTTCCTAATTATTTTATTCCTCACGGCCATTGCTACTTGTGGAAGCCTGGATTAGTGGGGCTGCACATTTTGTCCGATGCTTTGATTGCCGTTGCTTATTTTTTGATACCCATCACGCTGATTTATATTGTCAAGAAGCGGAAAGACGTGCCTTTTGACTGGGTTTTCATGTTGTTTGGCTCTTTTATTGTCTGCTGCGGCATTACCCACGTTATGGAAATATGGACGCTGTGGCATCCTAATTATTGGTTCTCTGGTTTTCTTAAAGGGATTACGGCGCTGATTTCGCTATCTACAGCAGCAGTGCTGGTGGAACTAATCCCAAAAATCTTGGCTATCCCCAGTCCAGATCAATTGGCGGTGGCAAATTTGGCTTTACAAAATGAGATTGGCGATCGCAAACAAGCTCAGGAAGCACTCTCCCAATTAATGCTGGAATTGGAAAAACGGGTTGTTGAGAGGACGCTAGCTTTAGAAGTTGCTAATGGACTTTTGCAACAGGAAAATCGCGATCGCTACTTGGCTGAAAATTCATTGCGGCGCTCTGAAGCTAAACTGCGAGAACAAACTCAGCAGCTAGAGTACGCTCTGCAACAACTCAAAGACGCCCAAACTCAACTTGTGCAAACTGAAAAAATGTCGTCTTTGGGGCAAATGGTAGCTGGCGTTGCTCACGAAATCAATAACCCTGTTAACTTCATCTATGGGAATCTGAATCCGGCCCAGCAATACATTAAAGAGCTTTTGGAATTGATTAAGGTTTATCAAGTTTATTACCCCGCTCCTGCGCCGGAAATTGCCGACAAGATTCACAACATCGAACTCGATTTTATTTTAGAAGACCTGCAAAAAATTTTTGGTTCGATTAAAATAGGAGCAGAGCGCATCAAAAATATCGTTAAATCTTTACGAACCTTCTCCCGCTTAGACGAAGCCGATATGAAAAAGGTAAATATCCATGAAGGTATCGACAGCACTTTAATGATTTTGGCTCACCGCTTGAAAGAACAGCCAAACCGTCCGCCTATCCAAGTGATTAAAGAGTATGGAGATTTGCCACAGTTGGAATGCTACGCAGGACAGCTTAATCAAGTATTTATGAACATTTGTTCTAATGCTATTGATGCTTTAGAACAGATAGCGCAGCAGGGACATTCGGCTAAAGGCTATTGGCCAAATAATTTACCTGACCACTTACAATATACCTATTGCCAACTGCTAACAATTCACATCCGCACGCTTTTAGTTGACGGCAAGTGGGTGCAGATACACATTGCTGATAATGGCAGCGGCATAGATGCTGACGCGATCGCTAAAATTTACGATCCGTTTTATACGACGAAACCTATCGGTTACGGTACGGGTCTGGGTTTGGCGATTTCTTATCAGATTATTCAAACCCATGAAGGTTATTTGCGCTGCACTTCCGAGGTTGGGAGGGGTACTGAGTTTATTATTAAAATTCCGTTGAAATCAAAACCTCAGAAACAAGCAACTTGCTCTGAAAAAGTTTTGGTAAAGCTGTAAAATTGGGAGCATCCAGTTTTTGTAAATCAACTTGTGCGGTGGGTCGAATAGCCCGCCCCAACTCAAAGATAGGGCGAGTTCTTCGGCCCGCTCCATCATAAGAACAAGAAGAGCGTTCCACTCAATACGATCGGCAAGCAAACATTATGTGGCAAATAATCCAAAATATCTTTTCTCCAACTCAGTATATGCCGCACGGTCACTGCTATCTGTGGCAAACGCCTTTGGTGTGGCTGCACATCACCGGCGACTTTTTAATCGCGATCGCTTACTATTCAATTCCGGCGATGCTGATTTATTTTGTTTTTAAGCGGCGCGACGTTCCTTTTTTAGGAATATTTGCTTTATTTGGTGCATTTATTATTCTTTGCGGTACGGGTCACTTATTAGACATTTGGACGCTGTGGCATTCCGCTTATTGGCTGTCAGGAATTGAAAAAGGAATTACTGCCCTTGTTTCCTGCTACACTGCCGGATCGATGATCACGCTACTACCCCAGTTTTTATCATTAAGAACTCCCCAAGAATTAGAAGCAATTAATATCAAGTTGCAGCGGGAAATCGCCGTCCGTGAAGATGCAGAATTAGCTCTGCGCGGCGCTTATGATGACTTAGAACTTAAAGTGCAAGAGCGCACAGTTGAGTTGACAGAAACCAACGCTCACTTAGAAGCGCAAATTAGGGAAAGAATTGCTGCTGAATCTGCACGCAAGCAAGCTGAGAAAGAATTGCGCTCCGTTACCGAACGCTTGCAACATTTGCTGGCGGTGAGTCCGGCGGTTATTTTTAGCTGCAAATTAGGTGGAAATTATGACGTAACATTTGTCAGCGAGAACATTGTTTCACTGATTGGCTACGAAGCGCGAGAATTTTTTGAGGGTTCCTTGGATTGGCATAGCCTCATTCACCCCGAAGATCGAGAAATTGTAGATACTGCATTCGATCGCCTATTGGAAAAAGAATCGATTTCCTACGAATACCGCGAACGGCACAAAGACGGTAGTTATCGCTGGATTTACGATGAGGTTAAGTTGGTCAAAGATGCTGGTGGCATACCTGTGGAGTGTGTTGGTTATGGAGTAGATATTACGGCTCGCAAACAGGCAGAAGCAGCTTTGCAGCAGCAACTAAAAAGGGAGCGGCTTGTAGATGCCATTCAAGAGCGAATTCGCTCTTCTCTTAACCTAGAAGAAGTTCTGACAAGGGCTGTGGAAGAAGTGCGCCAGTTTTTGTCAACTGATAGGACAGTTATTTACCGTTTCAATCCCGATTGGAGCGGATTTATAGCTGTCGAATCAGTAGCAAGAGGTGTGATGCCGATTTTGGGAATTGACATCAATGACAATTGTTTTAGGGAAGGCTACGTTTCTGTTTATGAGGAGGGACACATTCGCGCGATCGACAATATTTACACGGCTGGTATTTCAGAGTGCCACATTAATTTACTCAGCCAGTTTCACATTAAAGCTAACCTTGTTGTTCCTATTTTGCAAGGGGAAATTTTATGGGGCTTACTAATTGCTCATCACTGCCGCAGTCAAAGACATTGGAACTCTTCTGAGATAGAATCTCTCAAGCAAATTTCCGTGCAGCTTGCGATCGCCATCCAGCAATGCACGCTATTTGAACAAGCGAAAACAGAAATTGCTGAGCGCAAGTTGGCAGAAGCAGCGCTGCAAAAAGCTGTCGTGGTGGCTGATGCTGCTAACCTCGCCAAAAGTGAATTCCTTTCTTCTATGAGTCACGAATTGCGTACTCCCTTGAATGCAATTCTGGGATTTAGTCAGGTGATGGTGCGCGATTCATCTCTCAACAATCAACACCAGCAACACCTAGAAATTATTAATCGCGCTGGGGAACATTTGCTGTCCCTAATTAATGACATTTTGGAAATGTCTAAAATAGAAGCAGGCAGAAGTCAGCTTAATGAAAGCAGTTTCAATTTAATCCGCTTGCTAGAAACCTTGAAAGAGATGTTCCGCTTGAAAGCTGAATCTAAAAAATTGCAGCTAATTTTTGAAGTGGCTGATGGCATACCGCACTTTGTTAATGGAGATGAAGGTAAATTGCGCCAAATTTTGATCAATATTTTAGGAAATGCGATTAAATTTACAGAGAGGGGTAGCGTTACCTTGCGAGTGACAATGAAGGCAGAAGACAATACCTCTTCTTCTTCCATTCCCCTTCAGTTTGAAGTTGAAGATACCGGTCTTGGCATTGCCACAGAAGAGATGAATAAGTTATTTGAACCCTTCGAGCAAACAAAAACAGGTCGTAAATCTCAAGAGGGGACTGGATTAGGTTTACCAATTAGTCGCAAATTTGTACAAATGATGGGAGGAGATATTACTGCGCTCAGTATACCGGGTTTGGGAAGTAAGTTTGCATTTGATATTGAACTCAGGCTTGCCCTTCCTAGCGATGTTAAAATGCTTCAACCACAGAAAAAAGTAATTGGTTTAGAACCGAATCAATCAGAATACCGGATTTTAGTGGTTGACGATCGCGCTGATAACTGTCTAGTCATAGAGCGATTATTGTCACCGCTAGGCATCGTCGTGCGAGAAGCTAGAAATGGTCAAGAAGCTATTGCTGTATGGGAGGATTGGCAACCGCACCTGATTTGGATGGATATGCAGATGCCTGTTATGAATGGCTATGAAGCCACTAGAAAAATTAAAGCTCATCCTCTCGGAAAACAAACTGTAATCGTTGCGCTTACTGCTAGCGCTTTTGAAGCGGAACGCCAAACCATTTTAGCAGCAGGCTGCGATGATTTCATTCGTAAACCGTTCGAGGCAAAGATATTATTTGCCAAAATGGAAAAGCTTTTAGGAGTCCGCTATATTTACGAGGAACCTGTTGAGACAAAACAAGAAAATGAAAGCAAATTTAGCCCAGTAGCCAGAAATCAATCTGTAGAATCACAACTCGGTCAAATGCCTCTTGAGTGGGTGGAGAAGATATATAATGCTGCTTATGAATGTTGCGACGATAAAATTTTCCAGTTGATTGAGGAAATGCCTACAGAATTTGCTTCGGCTTCACAAAATTTAACTACTTTAGCGCAGAATTTCCTATTTGACGATATTATAGAGCTAGCGAAATCGGCAGTTACGGCACGTCAGTCTTAATATCTTTTCTCTTAAAAAAATACCGCGCTCACATGAACAGCAATCAATCTCCTACAATTCCCGCCAACATTCTGATAGTTGATGATAAGCCAGATAACGTCCGGCTTTTATCTACAATCTTAAGTACACAAGGGTATCAGGTTCGTAAAGCGCTGAACGGGCCTAGGGCGATCGCTACAGTGCAGGAGTTTCCGCCGACTCTAATTCTGTTGGACGTGATGATGCCAGAGATGAATGGATATGAGGTGTGTGCACAGTTGAAAGCTTCACCAAAAACCAGTTCGATTCCTGTGATTTTTTTAAGCGCCTTAGATGACGTTGTAGATAAGGTGAAAGCCTTTGATGTGGGAGCAGTTGACTATATTACTAAACCTTTTCAAGATAAAGAAGTATTGGCACGAGTGGCAAATCAGTTAACAATTCAAAGTCAGCAAAAGCTACTTCAAGAGCAAACTAAGCAACTAGAAGAACTTGTGGAACGTTTGCAAAACGAAATTAAAGAGCGGCAGGGGGTTGAGCTAGCTTTACGGCTTGCTCAACAAAAGTCGGATAATTTATTGCTAAATATTTTACCAGCAGCGATTATTGAAAATTTGAAAACAGGCGAGAGTTCTAGTGCTGAGAGGTTTGAGTCAGCAACAGTCCTCTTTGCTGATATTGTCGATTTTACGTCTCTTGCTGCCAGAATTTCACCACTAGAATTGGTAAATTTTCTAAATAAGATTTTTTCCAAGTTTGACGAACTAACTGAAAAACACGGTTTGGAAAAAATTAAAACAATTGGAGATGCTTATATGGTAGCGGGGGGGCTGCCTGTGCCGAGGGCAGATCATGTAGAAGCGATGGCAAATATGGCGTTGGATATGCAGGATGCGATCGCTGATTTTAAAACCGACACAGGGGAACCCTTTCAAATTCGGATTGGCATTAATACAGGCGCAGTAGTTGCTGGGGTAATTGGCACTAAAAAATTCATCTATGACTTGTGGGGAGATACTGTTAATGTTGCTTCTCGGATGGAATCACAGGGATTACCGGGATATATTCAAGTTACTGCTGCTATTTACGAACAGTTAAAAGATCGGTATTTATTTGAGGAACAGGGTGCGATCGCGGTTAAAGGTAAAGGAGATATGATCGCCTATTGGCTCAAGGCTAAAAAACAGTTGACAGTTGACAGTTGACAGTTGACAGTTGACAGCAAACAGGTTGACAGCAAACAGGTTGACAGTTGACAGTTGACAGTTGACAGTTGACAGTTGACAGCAAACAGGTTGACAATCAAAAATCTTCAATCCCCAATCCCCAATCCAAAATCCAAAATCTAAAATCGTTTGGCAGTTGACAGTTGACAGTTGACAGTTGACAGTTGACAGTTGACAGTTGACAGTTAACAGTTAACAGTTGACAGTTGACAGTTAATAGTTGATATGGTGTCTGGTCAATTGACCATAATTCCTGTAGGGGCGGGTAAACCTGCCAATAATTGCCGAAAATTCACAATCTCATAAACCCGAAAGAGCCCAACGGTAAATCGCTGTTCAACCCGCTCATGGACAATTGTCAATTCTCAATTGTCCACTGTTAAAAAATGAAAATAATTTGCAGTTTCCAATTTGTATTTTCTCGTACTATTTCAATGCGATCGATAAATTCTCGAAAATAAAACCTGCGTTCCGATTCGGACAAATCCAGCCAAAATTGGGGAAGAGAAACAGTTCGAGCAGTTTCTCGCAAATTTACGGGGGGCATTTTCGCTAATTTGCTTTGCAGTTCGGCAATTTCGGTGCGGATTTTGTAAGCTCTCAAATCAGCCGTTTCTGTGTCTAAGATGCCACTTTCAATCAAGGCAGGAAGTTGCTCTAGGATTTGTTTTTTGGAGCCGATCGCCCCGGCAATTCCTGCTTTAATTTCATTCATGTCCGGCATTTGCAACCGGGCGACTGCATCGGGCAAATTATGACAAATTCCTGCTATGGTTAATTGCAATACTTCTTCGTAGGAAATGCTGCTGCATTTAGGCTGTGACAGACAGTTAATCGGTCGCAAATAAAGGTATTCTTTGTCTTTGCGGTAGGCTGTGACTTTGGCAACTGTCATGGGCGATTGGCACTCGGCGCAAATTGCTAAACCTGCGAGGGAACGGGGGGCGCTCGCGCTGCGGGGAGAAAGGCGACTGTTGCGCCGCAGCAATCTGTCTACTTGGGCGGCTTCTTCTCTGGAAATAATCGGGACGTGGGTGTTAGAAATTACTTGGCCGTTTTGATATTCCAAATCGCCTCGGTAGGCGGGATTTGTCAGCCAGCGGCGGCCTGTGCTGACGGAGATTTTTTTGTTGTATTTCTTGGCTAAATGGCGCACGGAACCGCGCAGGGAACCGTAGATGAGAAAGTGTTCAAAAAAGTCTTTGACGGCGGGGGAAGCGGTTTTATCGATCGCATATTTGTCTTTGCCGCGCCGGTAGCCGTAGGGGGCTTTTCCGGGTGGGGGAAGGGATTTGATGCGGTTGCGGGCGTGTCCTTTGCGAATGCTGCGGCTGTGTTGGCTGCGCTGGAGTTCGGCGAGGATTTTGAGCAAGTTTGCTCTGTTTTCTGTTTGTTTTTCGTCTGTGACAATTAGTTGGATGCCGAGGTTTTCTAGTTGTTCTAGGTGGGCGCACACTTGCTGTACTGTGTCGCCGAGTTCTTCAAAGCGCTGAATTAGCAGGTATTTGACTGGTTCTGTTTGGCAGTCTTTTAGGAGTTGCTGGAGTTGCTGGCGCCCTCCTAAGTCTTGATATGTGCGATCGACCTCTTGGCCCCAAATTTCGGGTGCCCGCGCCGGTTCTAGCAGCGGTTCGGTGTAAGAGTAGGCGATGATTTTCATTTATAGAAGAAGTCCGATGGAAGTCGGAAGAAGGAAGAAGGAAGAAGCAATAAAAGCAAGGTTTTTAGTAACTACTGAAGAACCTAACTTACTCAATCCGGCTTTATTTCTTAGTCCCCCTCTGCTAGGACGAAAGTTTGACTCGATACGCAGTTTCAACCGCCAACTCTTATCTATTGTTCGCTGAGTTCGATGATATTCCCGTCGGGGTCTCGGGTAAATAATGCCGATCGACCTGACGCGCTCATTTGTACCGGGCAGTTGTGGGCAATTAATTGCTCTTTGGCTGCCTCTAAGTTGGCCACAGAAAACGCTAGATGTCGGTTGCGTCCCCATTTTTCCGAATCGGTGGTATCGGGTACAATCCTATCCGCTAGAATTAGGTGAACTTGAAAACTGCCTATTTGATACCAAATTCCGGGAAATTTTAATTTTCTGTCTACTTTTTGCAGTCCTAAAGCTCCGCTGTAAAAGTGTTCTGATTTTTCTAGATTGGAGATAACTACGGCGGCGTGGAGGGCGTGAGTAATTTGCATTTATTTTAATATCTTTTTTATTTTAACCGCAGATGAACGCGGATAGACGCAGATTTTATGATAACATAACTGGTTGCTGTTTGTAAGCTGTACTGCATTTAAATTTTATATTTATTGAACTGAGCTAAAATCCTCAAATCCTCTCCCTCTCTCCCCTTCTCACCTTCTCCCCCTCCAACGTAACAGAAAATCAGTCTGGGGTAGCAGCTTACATCTAAAGGTGCAAAAGCTACGAGCGGTTAAGCCTAAATATTAATTTTATTTGCAGTTTGGGAAAAAGGGGCAGCATCCTGTTATATCTTGTCGAAGACTTTACAGAGTAATTACTAAATTTAGCTTACTACTGCATTAATAGTTTAAATAAATTTGTACGGAATTTAACACGCAGGAACCTGAATATCCCAGATGTGACTTGAACAGGATCTCGCTCGCGCTCTTCAAGCTTGAAGAGGTTTTTAACAAAATTGATGTGATGTCGCGATCGGTTAGCGATCGACATATCATTATTTTTTGTCAAATCTTCCCGAAACCTTGTGAGCAGTAGTAAACTAATAACTAATGAACACAAACTTGTTTGATATTGCTTAAACAGTTTTGGACGCGCAGGTAGCCAGAAACCGGTTTTTTTTACGACAAGACAGAGGTTGTAGCCAGCAGATCAGGTAAAAAACCAGGTTTTTTTGGTGGCAGTGCGTCCAGGACTCTTAAACCAAAAGCTGACTAGGATTTAGCAACTATGCTCCAAATATCAATTCCCGGCTACCGGACGGTCGAACAACTTTACTCCGGCGCCAGAACCTTGGTTTATCGAGGTTATTCTGAATCTGACAATCAACCAGTCGTCATCAAATTGCTCAAGTCTGAGTATCCGACTTTCAGCGAACTGGTGCAGTTTCGCAATCAGTACACCATTGCCAAAAACATTGAAAGTTCCGGTATTGTCAAACACTTAAGTCTGGAAGCATACCGTAACGGTTTTGCTTTAGTGATGGAAGACTTTGGCGGCATTTCTCTGGCTGAATACATCACCAATGATGCTTTTGGAGTTCAGGGAAAATTTACCAATTGCCTAGCCGATTTTTTGCAGGTGGCTATTCAAATTTGCTCGACATTAGCAGACATATATCACAGCGGAATTATTCACAAGGATATCAAACCCCAGAATATTATTATTAACCCTAAAACTCAAGAAATTAAACTCATAGACTTTAGTATTTCATCGCAGTTGCATAGAGAAAATCAAGAAATTAAAAACCCCAATGCTTTGGAAGGCACATTAGCTTATATGTCTCCCGAACAAACTGGAAGAATGAATCGCGGGATTGACTACCGCACCGATTTTTACTCGCTAGGAGTAACTTTTTACGAACTGTTGACAGGACAATTGCCATTCCCATCTAAGGAGCCGATGGAATTGGTTCACTGTCACATTGCTCGCCAGCCAATTCACCCGAACGCCCTAAATCCAGCCATCCCCCAAGTATTGAATGACATAGTGCTAAAACTGATGGCAAAAACAGCGGAAGCACGCTATCAAACAGCTCTTGGCCTCAAACACGATTTAGAACAATGCTTAAAAGAATACTCAGATCGTGGGACTATTCCACTGTTTGAATTAGGCAGCACAGACATTTCCGAACGCTTTGTCATTCCCGAAAAACTTTACGGCAGAGAAACCGAAGTTTCGACCTTATTAGCAGCCTTCGGGCGCATCGCCTGTCCCCAGGAAAATTCCCCAGCCGCCGATTTCGAGGTATCCTCTCCTAGCAGCCTAGATCCCGATCGAATCCCCCGTACAGCTACTACCGAAATCATGCTAGTAGCGGGCTTTTCGGGGATTGGCAAAACCGCTGTGGTTAACGAAGTTCACAAGCCGATCGTTCAGCAGCGGGGATACTTTATCAAAGGGAAATTCGATCAATTCAGGCGCGATATTCCCTTGGGGGCATGGGTGCAAGCTCTGCAAAGTTTCCTGAGGCAATTACTAACAGAAAGTGTTGCTCAAGTTCAGCAGTGGCAAGCCAAAATTTTCTCCGCTTTAGGCGATAAGGCTCAAGTAATGATTGAGGTTATCCCAGAATTAGAACTGCTGATTGGCAAGCAACCTGCTGTCTCTGAATTAGAACCTGGTCCTGCACAAAATCGCTTCAATCTGTTATTTCAAAAGTTCATTCGTGTCTTTGCTACCAAAAATCACCCCTTAGTCATCTTCTTAGATGATTTGCAATGGGCCGATTCAGCATCTCTGAAATTAATGCAATTGTTGCTCGGCGAATCACAAGGTCAACATTTGCTGCTAATTGGCGCCTATCGAGATAATGAAGTTTCCAACGTTCATCCATTAATGCTGACTTTATCAGAGATTCGCAATCAAGGTGCGGGTTCATCTTCTCTACAAAACTGCGGTATCGATCGCTCGGTTTCTACAATCAATCAAATTACTCTCGCGCCCCTTTCAAAATTTGACTTGAATCGTCTGGTTGCTGATGCTTTAAGTTGTGCGATCGACCGCTCTCTTTCCTTGACAGAATTAATTTTTCAAAAAACTAAGGGTAATCCTTTTTTTAGCAATCAATTCCTCAAGAAACTACACGAAGATAAGTTAATCTATTTCGATTTTACCCCGCTGTCAGGGGGAGAAAGGGGTGGTTGGCAGTGCGATATTACTAAAATCAGAGAATTGGCAGTCAGCGATGATGTCGTCGAATTTATGGCGAATCAATTGCAGAAATTGCCGATCGCTACTCAAGATGTTTTAAAATTAGCGGCTTGTATTGGCAGCCAATTTGATTTAGAAACTTTAGCGGTTGTCTGCGAAAATTCTCAAATAGACACCGCAGCCTCCTTGTGGAAAGCATTGCAAGAAGGTCTAATTTTACCGCAAAGTGAAGTTTACAAATTTTTTGCAGATGATGGGGAGTCTGCACAATTAGCTGTTACCGATTGTCAATTGCCAAGTTACAAATTTTTGCACGATCGCGTTCAACAAGCCGCCTATTCTTTGATTCCAGACGATGCCAAGCAGTTAACTCACCTGAAAATTGGTAGGTTGCTGTTGAGCAATACCCCTGAACATGAAAAAGAAGAGCAGATATTTGATATTGTCAATCACTTGAATATTGGAGTGCAATTAATTGTCGATCGCGCGGAAAGACATCAACTAGCTTCCTTAAATTTAATTGCTGGGCGCAAAGCTAAAACTTCTACAGCTTATGCTGCTGCTGTTGATTACTTAACTAGGGGCCGAAATCTGCTACCAGATGATAGCTGGACGAATTTATACGACTTGACTATCGATCTGTATGTAGAAGCGGTTGAAGCCGAATATTTGAATACCAATTTCGATTTGTCGCACCAACTGGCCCAAATAGTTCTATCCCGATCGCAAAATCTCCTCGATCAATTCCGAGTTTACGAAGCGCAAATTCAGTCTTATATTGCCCAAAATCAGATGAAATCGGCAGTAGATAGTGGATTGCAAGTTCTGGGAATGCTGGGTGTTACTTTGGAAACAGAACTGCCGGCGGTGGTGGAGATATCCGCCTTAGCTAAGGGGCCAGAAATTAATGATGCCTATAAAATTGCTGCTTTGAGGATTTTATGTGCGATCGCTTCTGCCGCTTATCTAGCTAGTCCAGAACTTTACCCAGCCGTTGTCTTTACAATGGCACATATTTGCAGCAAATACGGAAACTCTGCACCGGCTAGTTATGCCTATGCTTGTTGCAGCTTGATGTGTGAAGTAATGGGAGAAATTGAATTAGGCTATCAATACGGTCAACTATCTTTGGAAGTTTTAGATAAATTCCCAACCCAAGAATTTGAATCTAAAGTTTTGATGGTCTACAATGCTGGCGTGAGACATTGGAAAGAACATAGTCGATCGACCCTACCGTCTTTGCTGTCAGCAGTCCAAAGCGGTTTGGAAAGTGGCGATATCGAGTATGCTTGCTATTCTGCTATGTATCTTTGCATCTACAGCTTCTTTAGCGGTGAAGATTTAACATCTGTAGACCAAAAATACGCTCAGTATCTTAAATTAATGGTTAATTCCAAACAAGAATATCAGACGTATTATACCAAAATATGGCGACAGCTTACATTAAATTTGCAAGGATTAGCCGAGGATAAATATCGGTTAGTTGGCGAGAGTTTTAATGAAGATGAACTGCTGCCTGTTTTGCTAGCCGCAAATAATGTCTCTTCCATCTTTGGAGTTTATTTTGCTAAATTGGTTGTCAATTATTTGTTTGGCGAGATCGAAAGTGCCGTGGAAAATGCCCAGCTAGCAGAGCAATATGTCGCTGGTGTCGCTTCGCTGATGATGGTGCCCCAGCACAACTTTTACCATTCCCTAGCCCTGCTGGCGCTGTATCCCGATGCTGAGGATCTCGCGCGATCGCAATACTTGAACCAAGTCAGAGCCAATCAGGAAAAAATGCAAACCTGGGCATTCCACGCACCGATGAATTATCAACACAAGTATGACTTAGTAGCAGCAGAAATAGCACGAGTATTGGGAGACAGGCTCGAAGCAGGAGATTTGTACGATCGCGCCATTGCGACAGCCTCATTAAACCAATACCTCCAAGAAGAAGCACTTTTCAGCGAACTTGCAGCTAAATTCTACCTGGAATTAGGTAAAGATAAAATTGCCCGCGTCTATCTAACCGACGCTTACTACGCTTATGCTCGCTGGGGAGCTCAGGCAAAAATCCACGATCTCGAACAAAAATATTCCCAATTACTCGCCCCAATTCTCCAACAACAAAACAGTTTTTATACAGGAGAGACAATTGCTGAAACAATGGCGCTCGGCATCACTTCCACAAACAAAGGTCTTGCCAATTTTCTCGATTTAGAAACAGTAATCAAAGCTTCTCAAGCCATATCAGGAGAAATCAACGTCGAGGAATTGCTATCAACTTTGATCCGAATCTTGATCGAAAATGCAGGCGCATCAAAAGGCTCTCTCATCTTAGAAAGGGATGGTGAATTATTGATTGTTGCTAAATGTTTAGACGAACACTGCTATTTGCCAAATATTGCACTTTCTCAAAGCCAACATCTCCCCATCACAGCCATTAACTACGTCTGGCGTACCAGAGAAACCTTGGTAATTAACGATATTGCCACAGAAAATATCTTTGCAGCAGATCCCTACATTATTCAGCACCAACCTAAATCCGTATTGTGTACTCCCATTGTTAACCAAGGTCAGGCGATCGGCATTCTTTACTTAGAAAACAGTCTCGCCACAGGTGCATTTACTGCTGACAGATTGGAAGTCTTAAAAATCCTATCTTCCCAAGCTGCTATCTCCATCGAAAATGCTCTGCTCTATCAAACTCTAGAAGATAAAGTAGAAGAACGTACTGCCGAACTAGCTCAAGCTAATCAGGCAATTTCTGCCCTCAACCAGCGCCTCAAAACCGAAAATCTTCGCATGAGTGCCGAACTCGATATCCTCAAACAAATGCAGCAGTTAATTCTGCCCAAACCTGCGGAATTAGCAGCAATTACAGAGTTAGATATTGCTGGATTTATGGAACCAGCCGATGAAGTTGGTGGCGATTACTACGACGTACTTTTTAATGACGGTGTGGTTACTCTCTGCATTGGCGATGTTACCGGACACGGACTGGAAAGCGGCATTTTGATGGTGATGACTCAAACGGCTGTTCGCACTCTAAAGGAAGTTCAAGAACTTGACCCCTTGCGCTTTTTAGATACCCTCAACCGCACTATTTATAAAAATATCCAGCGGATGAACTCCGACAAAACCCTGACGCTAGCTCTCCTCAATTACGCCGACTCTAAAGTTAGTATTAGCGGTCAACACGAAGAAACTCTCGTAGTCAGAAAAGGCGGTCAAATTGAACGCATTGATATGATGGATTTAGGATTTCCCATCGGCTTAGATGAGGATATTTCAGATTGGATAGGCCATGTTTTAGTAGACTTAGAGCCGGGGGATGGCGTGGTGCTTTACACTGACGGCATCCCCGAAGCTAGAAATATCCACAGAAAATTCTACGGTCTCGAAAGACTCTATGCAGTGATTTCTCAAAACTGGCATTTGAGCGCCGAACAAATCAAGCAAGCTGCAATCGATGATTTGCGAAAATTTATTGGAGCGCAAAAGGTATTTGATGACATTACTTTGCTAGTATTGAAGCAACAGGGAAATATTGTGCATAATTTATGATTGACGGTCATCAACCCGGTTTCTAACATCGCTCTTGGATTTAGTGGCGGCTCCTCGAAGCAGAAACCGGATTTTGAGCTGCCGCCCGTGTAAGTTCTAGTAATGTACAGCGAGCGAGTGAAACAATTTTGCGTTCCCAGATTCGGGAGTATAAATTATGAAACCCAAAATAAATTTAGCACAATTTAAATCTCCAGAAGAACTCAATGCCCAGCTACAGGATTTGATGCAAAAACTTGAGGAAGTCGAAGACGAAAAAAATAGCTATGAAACCTTAGTAGAAATTATCACGGAACACTCCACGGATCTGGAAAACCAGATCCGTCATAAAAATCGAGAGATGCAGACTTACATCCAGCAGGTGAAAAAGGTGATAGATGCAGCTATTGCTGTGAAAAACAACAGCTTTGAACCCCAGATATTGTCAGAGGTGGCGGCGCGGAGTGATGCACTGGGAGAATTGGCACAGGTATTCTCGCATATGGTGCAAACGGTGAAAGCGCGGGAACAGGAATTAGAGAAACTTTTGCAGGCTTACGGACGTTTTGTTCCCGATGAATATCTCCAATTTCTGGGAAAGCAGAGCATTGTTGATTTCCAGCTTGGAGATCACGTGAGGAAAGAGATGGCTATCATGTTTTCCGATTTGCGTTCGTTCACAACAATGGCGGAGCAAATGACTCCTCAAGAAAACTTTAACTTCATCAATACCTATTTACAGCAAATTAGTCCCGAAATTCGCAAGCACAACGGTTTTATTGTCAAGTATATGGGAGATGGACTGATGGCAGTTTTTCCCGACGGCGTTGATGATGCTATTCAGGCGGGAATTGTGAAGTTTGAACAGTTGCAAAAATTCAATCAAAGCCGTACAATAAATGGGGAGATACCGCTGAATATTGGCATTGGTATCCATGTCGGTGATACGATGGTTGGGATTATTGGAGACGCGAATCGGATGCAAGCCGATGCGCTGTCCGATCATGTCAATCTCACGGCTCGCCTGGAAAGTTTAACTAAGTATTATGGGGTATCTTTATTAATTTCAGGAGATGTGGTACAACGTTTGAGTCAACGCGAAAAGTATCATATTCGATTTTTGGATCGGGCAATTGTCAAAGGCCGACAAGAAGCCATTACTGTTTGTGAGGTGTTAGATGTTGAAGTAGAACCTGTGCGATCGCTCAAAATTCAAACTTTGCCTATTTTTGAGGAGGGTCTCGAACAATATTGTCAGGGAAATTTTGCTAATGCCCAAGTTTGTTTTGAACAGATAGTGGCGCTAAATCCCGCTGACAAACCCAGCCAAATTTACCTAAAACGCATCCAATCACTGTTAGAAAATAGTATTCCCGCTAACTGGAATGGCGTGTGGAAATTTACCCAGAAGTGAAATCAAAACATGAATTGGAGGTCGAAAAATAATGATATCTGGAAGCTTACAAACTGTGACACAAATCTTTGGAGAATTCATCGATCAATTTCCACCGGAACATGACTCGTTAGAACTTACATTTACGCCCAGTTCTCGCCCCATCAAGCAGCGCTGGCGCAACAATAGGGTATCTGCTCATTTTGTCGCGGATTATTTGTCCAGTTTTCTCCCGGTGGACGAGCAGGATGCTAGCAGCGAAAAACGGATTAAACAAAGCAAGGGAGCCGTGAGCTACATTGCCAATGAACTGTTAGAAAATGCTATAAAGTTTACTGATGATGATAGCAATCATAAGGTAAAGTTTGGGATACACTTTCTAGGAGAATCTGATGTGATCGCGGTGATTTTTGCCACTAACTGCGTGCAGGAACCAGCGGCTAAAAAATTGCAGGAATTCATTACAGAACTGTTGGATTCTGACTCGGATGAGCTGTATTTACAGCAGCTTGAAAAGAATGCTGAATCTGAAAGCGAAACATCGGGACTGGGATTGCTGACGATGATTAATGACTATTCAGCTAGAATCGGTTGGAAATTTGAGACGATGCCTGATAGTCCCCACCTGCTGGCTATTACGACGATCGTTCAAATTAGCGTTTAGTTTTAACTGTTTCAATATTTACTCCCACCCAAAAACGAATATAAGCCCCCGCCAGGAGTCGTGGCGATCCCAAAATTTTAGATTCTTCGACAAGCGAGCGGGCAACGCTTTTGTTGAATCTCCCAGATTTATCAAGGCGAGTCAATCTAAAATCTAAAATTCTTCAATTCTTTAATCGACTGACTCTGTTGTGCGATCGCAATAATTCACTCAGGAAACCACAAAACAATGGATATTCAGGAAATTCAAGCTCAAGATTACAGTATTCAATACGATCCACAATCGGTTACAGTCTGTTTCCAAGGCGAACTCAGCTTAGATGGAGCGCCAGATTATGCGCCAATAGTTCAATTATTAGATGAGGTCGCCCAGAACGAACCGCCTACTATTACTTTGAACCTAAAAAAATTGGAATTTGTTAACAGTTCTGGTATTAATATGCTGTCTAAGTTTGTCATTAGTGTGCGGAAAAAGAAAACGATTCAACTTTTGGTATTGGGTTCAAATGATGTTCCTTGGCAACAGAAATCTCTCAAAAATTTAGAAAAGCTGTTGCCAACTTTGCAGCTAGAATTGGAGTAAGCTGTTACGCAAATTATACCCGTTTAAAAAAATATTGCTACAGTTATTAATTGTCTTGAAATTATCTGTCTATAGCATATAGCAGTTGACCGCTTGACAGTTGACAGAACAGCCGATCGTTGGGTTGCACAGTACGGAAATCAAACGGTTTATGCTATGGGCTATAGGCTCTATTCATGAGGTTATTTATGTCCTCACCGCTGTGGCGATTGCTATAACTCCCCGCCGGACACTCCACCGTGCCGTTTCCCTACAGATGAGAACCTCTAATTTCGGTAGTAGCAATATTTTTCATAATAGGTATGAGATTGCTTCGCCCTTGCACAGCGCGAACAATGACAAAAAACGTTAACAATCGCGTATTGTCTGAGAACAAGTCAAAAGATGCTCGATCGGAGCGATTACTGTAGCAAAATACTTTGCTAAATTAACCGGCAATCGCGGGTTTTGTGTGCGTGTAGCGAGTGTTTGAACCGCTGGGCCGAAAGCGGGGATTTTGTGGCGGATTTGATATAATTTCAGCAGCTTGAGACTGGGAAACGATCGCGCGATCGAGCGGATTCGTGAGTCGCGATCGCCTATTTTCCAGTCTCAAGCTGGAGTGTCTTTTGTACAGAATGCTGAGACAACGCCAACAGCCCTGGGGAGTGATTTTAACAATGGTTTCTCAAAAACGCGCGATCGTCCACAGGAGGGGCAAAGTCGGTCTCCGCGGCGTCCTGGTGGTTCCGTTTGTGTTGCAAATTGTCGCTGCTGTTGGCTGGGTTGGCTATCTCTCTTACAGAAACGGAGAGAAAACAGTCAACGATCTAGCCAGTCAGTTGCAGCGCTCCGTCAGTGCGAGAGTTTACGAGCGCGTCCAAAACTACCTGGAAGCTCCGCTGCTAGTCAATCAAATCAATCAAGATTCTTTACCCCTCAGGGTGTTGGACTTCGAGGATTTGGAGCGCTCTCGACCCTATCTCTGGAAACAAGTTCTGCGCTTTAATTCGATCGGTTACGCGGGAATTGCCAACGAAAAAGGTCAGTACCTGCGAATTGGTTGGGTGAACCGACTGGCGGGAGCCGAGCAACCTCAGCTTGCCCAGCAACTGAGTCCCGGGGGTGGCGACTTGCTCTACTACGACGTTGACGGTGATGGAAACCCGACCAAAATTGAGAGGTCTCAACCTAATTATGACGTTCGCAACCGCCCCTTTTACACAGTGGTTGTCCAGAAAAAACAAGCAGCTTGGAGCGACGTTTACATTAATTTTGGCTACGGTACGCTGCAAATTAATGCCAGTCAACCCTATTATGATGCCGCAGGCAAACTGATTGGCGTGCTGACTTGCCAGATGGGGCTGGATCAAATTCGCGGTTTCCTGCAAACCTTAAGCGTGGGTAATTCCGGTCAAGTATTTATCATTGAGCCCAACGGCGAGTTAATCGCCAGTTCGGTAAAAAATCAGCCTCTGTCGCTGGGAGAAGGCGAAAACAGAAAGCGGCTCAAAACACAAGAAAATAGCAACCTGCTGATGCGCCAAAGTGTGGTTTATTTGCTCGATCGCTTCCACCGTTTGCAAGACATTCAAGAAACTGCTCAACTCAATTTTCAGCTCAACGGTCAGCGGCAATTTCTCCAAGTTTCTCCGCTCACTGACAAGTACGGTCTCAACTGGCTGATTGTAGTTGTGGTTCCCGAAGCCGACTTTATGGCGCAAATTTATGCTAACACTCGCAACACCATCTTGCTTTGTATTGCGGCTCTAATTGCCTCGGTTGGAGTTGGATTTCTCACCGCTAACAGGATTGCTCGCCGGATTTTGCAAATTGCTAAAGCTTCTCAAAATCTCGCAGGTGGCGCTCTCAAGCAGAACGTTGATTCTAGCAGAATTTTTGAAGTTGAAACCTTAGCTCATTCCTTCAACAGCATGGCGCTACAACTCAAAGAATCCTTTGAAACTCTCGAAGATAAAGTTAAAGAACGCACCTCGGAACTCGCCACAGCCAATCAAGAAATTGCTGCTCTCAACCAGCGGCTGAAAGCGGAAAACCGGCGCATGAGTTCGGAACTCGGTATGCTCAGACAAATGCAGCAGTTGATTCTGCCCAAACCTGCTGAACTCGCAGCAATTGAAGATTTGGATATTGCCGGATTTATGGAACCAGCCGATGAAGTTGGCGGCGATTACTACGATGTACTTTGCACTCTTGGGGTTGTAACGATTGCGATCGGCGATGTCACCGGACACGGACTAGAAAGCGGCATTTTGATGGTGATGGCTCAAACTGCCGTGCGCACTCTTCAGGAAATGCAAGAATCCGATCCGGTGCGCTTTTTAGATACTCTCAACCGCACCCTGTACAAAAATATTCAGCGCATGAATTCCGACAAAAACCTGACGCTGGCTCTCCTCAACTACGCAGACGGCAGAATTAGCATTAGCGGCCAGCACGAGGAAACTCTCGTGGTCAGAAAAGACGGTCAAATTGAACGAATTGATACAATAGATTTAGGATTTCCCATCGGCTTAGATGAAGAAATTGCTGATTTCATCAGCCATGTTTTAGTAAAGTTAGAGCCGGGGGACGGGGTGGTGCTTTACACTGACGGCATCACGGAAGCCAGAAACACCAGCAAACAATTCTACGGAATCGAAAGCCTTTGTGAAGTAATTTCTATTAACTGGCACAAAAGCGCCGAAGAAATCAAGCAAGCGGCAATTAATGACCTGCGAGAATTTATTGGAGCGCAAAAAGTATTTGATGATATTACTTTGGTAGTATTGAAGAAACAGGGCGACATCTCTCAGAATTAAGCCTTAACTAAAAGAAACCCGGTTTGTCTGCGGCAACAGCCAAGACGGTTAGGATGTTCTTAATTGCTACTAATACTCTCGATTGCTTTTTCCGACTTCCATTTCTCTTCTTTGATAACGCCGCGCGCCTAATTTCTAAATTTGCATCTTGAAAAGAATGCTGAATCTGAAAGCGAAACCTCGGGATTGGGATTGCTGACGATGATTAATGGCTGTTCAGCTAAGATAGGTTGGAAATTCGAGCCAAGGCGAGACAGTCCTGATAGGATCTTTGTTACGACTGTGGTTCAAATTACGGTCTAGTTTAAACCATTTCAATATTTACTCCGATAGGCGATCGCCATAGTTCAGTCAGGAAACCAAAAACAATGGGTATTCAAGAAATTAAAGGTCAAGACTACAGCATTCAGTACGATCCCCAATCGGTGACAGTCTGTTTTCAAGGCGAACTCAGCCTGGGCGGGCCATCAGAATATGCACCAATAGTTGATTTGTTAGATGAGGTCGCCCAGAACGAACCGCCTGCTATTACCTTGAACCTAAAAAAATTGGAATTTGTTAACAGTTCTGGTATCAGTATGCTGTCTAAGTTTGTCATTAGTGTTCGGAAAAAGAAAACGATTCAACTTTTGGTATTGGGTTCAAATGATGTTCCTTGGCAACAGAAATCTCTCAAGAATTTAGAAAAGCTGTTGCCAACTTTGAAGCTAGAATTGGAGTAGAGGATGTTTCAGTTGACGAAAGGACAGTTGACGAAAGGACAGTTGACTTCGGAGGGCGACCTCTACCTAGAAGGAAGAGGATTGGAGTAATGAATAGTCTTCTTTTAATTTCTCCCTAGAAGGCTTGGGGCTTTCAACCAATTCTTTCTGGTAATTTTTAAGCACAATTATTTATACAGGCGGGACGCCGGTGCCACAATTATTTGCACCGGTGGGACGCCCGTGCCACAATTATTTATACAAGCCGGATGCCCTGGCCACAATTTATCAACTGTTTAAGTTTGCTGCACTGGCAGTTCAATGATAAACTCGGTTCCCTTGGACGGTTCAGACTCGCACCTGAGCGTTCCTCGGTGATTTTCGACTAAGATTTTGTAGACAATAGACAATCCTAAACCCGTACCTTTACCAATTTCCTTGGTGGTGAAAAACTGCTCGAACATCCGTTTTTTTACCTCTGCTGTCATTCCCGATCCCGTGTCAGCAATCCGCACTCTCACGCGATCGAACCCTGCTAGTTCTGTGGATATCGATATTTTTAGCGCAGCTTTGGGCTGATTTTTGGCTGCCTCGTCCAAAGCATCGATCGCGTTGCTAATTAGATTCATAAATACTTGATTTAGCTGTCCGGCATAACACTCTACAGCAGGCAGTTTTCCATAATTTTTAACTATTTGAATGTCTCGACGGTCTATTTTAGAATTGAGACGGTTGCGCAAAATTAACAGGGTGCTGTCTATGCTGTCGTGCAAATCGCACAGGGTCATCTTACTGTTATCTGTTCGCGAAAAGCTGCCCATAGATTTGACAATTTCGCGAATGCGATCGGAACCAATTTGCATGGAAGACATAACTTTTGGCAAGTCTTCAACTAGAAAATCGAGATCTATCTCTTCGATTTGAGCTTTGATTTCGGCACAGGGATTGGGACAGTGTTCTTGATACAGACGCAGCAGGTGCAGCAAATCTTTAGTATAAATTTCGGCATGGCTCAAGTTGCCGTAAATAAAACTAACTGGGTTATTAATTTCGTGGACGATACTGGCCATTAGGGCTCCCAGCGAAGACATTTTTTCGCTGTGGAGGAGTTGAGCTTGAGTTTGTTTGAGCTCGCGAAGTGCGCGATCGATCTGGGCCGCTTGAGCTTCGGCTTTCGAGGTAGCAGCACAGCTTTCTTGATACAGTTCAACCTGTTTGAGGTCGATTTCAAATTGTTCGATTTCGCTTTCTTGCTGGTACTGACTCACCACAGCATCGAAAGCTGCTAGCAATTCGCCGTCCGCAGCTTGGACAATGTACCGCAGATGGGGATTTTCTAGGCTTAGTTCGGGATCGGGAACTTGCACTAATGCTTTTATGCGATCGATATATTCGCGCACTTGTTTGTCTAGATACAGCGGCGCCTCAAAATACATTGCTTTGACAGCGGGTGAAGGGGGACTTAATAAGTTGATGCTGCTGTCAGTATGAATTAAATCGCGGTGGGATTTTTCCATAAGAGCGATCGCCTCTAACAAATTCCCCCGCATTTTTGCTCTTTCTGCGGCATTCACAGAGCCAACTAACCTCATGCAAAAAAATGCCGCACGCTGGGAAAGCATTCGCTGGCGGCCGCTGATATTAATTACCGCAGCACTAACTTTTCTTGCTGTCGTAATTTCTTCCAGATTAAAATAGTTGCTCAGTGCCGCCATTCGTAATAACCTCGAATCAAGTAAATGTCTGTGGCTCGTGCTGACACAAGATTGGATCGCCATAAAAAAAATTCTACAAGACAGTAAGCAATATATTCTGTCTTTCCTCTTGAAGTAGTATACTAAAACACAATTAGTTTCTATTGGTTGCTTATCACATTTTAGGGAATTCTGCTGGTTGCACAGTTTTTCTTAATTATCCAAAAATTTACCAATCAACTTTGCCATTATTTGAGGTTGAGTTTGCGGCAACCCGTGAGCGGCATTGGGAATAATTGCTAACTCAGCCCCCGGTATCTCGTTGGCGTAGGTTTCACAGTGCCATAGAGGAATTGTTTCGTCGCCCATAGCTGCGATGACTAAGGTAGGAATTTGCAATTTGTGAATTTCTTTTTCTACTGTATCAACTGCGTCTTCCGGCCGCATCCGGCTCATTAAAAATGACCTTGCTACTGGTTGAGACATTAACTCGCGCCGCCACCCGGAAATTTCCTGCAATTTCTCACTTTTTCCGGCTAAACTAGCAAAAGGTTTTGCCAACTGCAAGGCCCAATCGACGGCGGGCGTTTGCCACAGCAAGGGTCGCAAAGCATCGTACTGACCGCAAAAACTGTCGTCCCGGATTCCCGCAGGTGCTGCTAACACTAAACTGCTGACAGAATTAGGATATTTTAGGGCATATGCAGAGGCTACCCAACCGCCAAAAGAATGTCCGATGATGCAGCAGGGTTCGATGTTTAGTTGCTCTACAACTTGTCGCACAAAGGCAACTTCTACAGCTACGTCGTACTGGATTTGTGGTTTGCTGGATTCTCCAAAACCCAACATATCTAAACTGATGCACCGAAATTGAGATTGCAATAATTCAATTAATGGGAGCCAGCAAGTCTTTTCTCCGAAGAAACCGTGCAGCAGCAATAAAGGTCGGCCGCGCCCGATGTCGAGGTAGGCTGCTGTTTGGTTGCTGCTATTGACAAATGTATTTAATGTGTGCTTGTGTGCTACTACTGCTTGAGACTGCATGGGCGATCGACTCCTGATGCGTAAAAAATCTTATATGTAAACAATTGTAACAAAACAGCAGTCCAAAGGTTAAACTTCATTAAGGAGTACACAATTAGAAGTAGACCGTGATAATCTCTAATATTATTAGAAATAACTGCCAAATCAAAGCAGGAGAACACTTTGAACTCTACTTTAAAACCTTACCCGGCTTGCTCGCTGCGCGAAGATGTCAGTGAGTACGTAGCACACCTACAGCTTCACATGACTTTACAAGCTCGCAATTTGCTCCCTACTATTACCACTGCTAAGGACAGTCGCGAACAACTGTTGCAGCAGACTCAGGCTCATTTTGAGAAGCGTGTTTCCCGACAATCTCTTTAAATAAATTTTCGGTTTCCCCAATTTACGATCGCACGCGATCGATCTTTTCGCAACTTTCGGCATCGCAGAAACCCGGTATCTTCAAAAATACCGGGTTTCTTTTCGGGCAATAGGCAGGAGACCCGGTTTTCGGTAATATGCGTTGAGTATGCTTGAGTTTTATGTTTATGCGAATTCCGATTATTGCATTTTTGACTTTGGCGGCGGTGGCTGGTGGTGAATTGGCGGCGCGGGCGATCGATCAGACTGTCGTACCGACTGAGGCGGAGTTTAGAGAGGGAACCGCAGAGGCGCAGAGGGAGGAGGATGAGGTAATTGGTGATAACTTAACGTCAAACCCACCGTCTCTCTTGTTTGTAGCCGAGTCTCGATCCCCCCTAACCCCCCTTAATCAGGGGGGGACAAGAGATATTCTCAAAGTCCCCCTTAATCAGGGGGGGACAAGAGATATTCTCAAAGTCCCCCTTATTAAGGGGGATTTAGGGGGATCTAGACTGGACGACCAGCGACATTTGTTATCGGTTCCAGTCTTAAATTGTCACCAATCGGATCGGGTGAGTCCAACTGTGCGGGATTTGCCAGCATCCGATGAGCTCGCAGTTGCGGTGGAAGTAGGCGCGGCGCAGCTATCGGGTAGGGAATCGCCCTCACTCAAGTCCGATCGCCATAAAGATTTTACATCTGTGTTCGCAACTGGGGGGACGATCGCAACCATTGCCGAAATCCCGGAATCTGTCAACCGCAACGCCCGACAGCTAGGCGGTACTCTACCAATCAGTCAAGGGAGAAATCCTGAGGGCGTTTACGTTGGGGAGGTGAAAATTCGTTTTGTTAATTCCAGAGGCGAAGCTGTTGATAAAAAAGGGAATCCGATTCAGGGCAGAATTTCGGAAGATTTTATCCGAGGCGAACTCAAACTCAAGGCGGGGGATAATTACAGCCAGCAAGTTGTGCGATCGGATTTGCAGCAGTTGCAGCAGTTGGGATTGTTTGACAAGGTGACGGTTTCTACTGAAGAAGCGGGCACGGATATTAATGTAATTTACAACGTTCAAGAGCGATCGGCTCGATCGTTTGGCGTGAGTGCTAGCATTAGCGATGATGTTGGCGTTGCTGTTCCTCTTTCGTATACCGATCGCACTTTCGGCACCAACCCGCAGCGGTTGGCGGTGGAACTTCAGCCCAGCCTCCGAGGTATCCAGTACGATGTCCAGTTTGTCAGCCCTTACGTTGCCGCCCAAAACCGTTTGGGATACAGTGTGAGAGCTTTTGGCGATCGCAGAATCTCGGAAATTTTCAACAAGGATATCAATTTGCCCAACGGCGATCGAGTTCGGGAAATTCGGATGGGCGGAAATCTCGCATTTACGCGACCTTTGGGCGATTGGCGCGGAACTTTGGGACTCAATTATACAAATATCAGCACGCGCGATCGCAACTTGAATATTGCCCGCCGCGACGAACTCGGCAATCCTCTCACATTCAGCGGTTCTGGCGTTGACGACTTATACACTGTTTCTTTTGGCGCGGTGCGCGATCGGCGGGACAATCCCTTCAACCCCACCAGCGGCTCGATTCTCAGCCTCAGCACCGAGCAGTCGATACCTCTCGGGCGAGGCAACATTGTGAGCAACCGCCTGTTAGCAAATTATATACAATATGTACCCTTAACTTGGCTCGGCATCAGCGAGTCCGAAGCCTTGCCAGAAATGCTGGCTTTTAACCTGCAAGCGGGGACGGTAATCGGGGATTTGCCGCCAACGGAAGCGTTTCGACTCGGCGGCCGCAATTCTGTGCGGGGCTACGACGGTGGGGATATCGGTAGCGCGCGGAGTTATTTCTTGGCTTCCGGGGAGTATCGGTTTCCTGTCGGCAGGGATGTCGGGGGCGTGATATTTGCTGATTTTGCGTCGGATTTGGGTACGGGTGACAGCGTGTTGGGAAAACCGGCGGTAGTCAGGGATAAACCGGGGACTGGGGCGGGTGTTGGTTTGGGTGTCAGGGTGCGATCGTCCTTGGGATTAATTCGCTTAGATTTAGGTGTCAGCGACGGCGGCGACATCAAATTTGTACTCGGTACAAAGCAGCGATTTTAAAGTCCGTAATGTCATGAGTCGTAGGGTGTGCAATGCGCACCTTACTGGGTAGGGACAAAACATTGTTGTGTCCTGTATTGTCGGCCATGGAAAATTGCTATATGTTTGTGATATCGCGTGCGATCGATTAACCACAATAAAATTAGTTCGTAGTGCGGAATGCGAGTCCGCAAAAAGCAAAAAGCTGCGGACTTTCGGGCGCACTACAAACCTGCTGCGGACTTTCGGGCGCACTACAAACCTGCCATAAATAAACTCAGTAAGCAACAGTGTAGGGGCACAACATTGTTCATTGGTGTCAACTTTATCATGAAAACCCTTGTATCTCTCGTTTATAGCGGAGGCCCGATCCCCCTCGCATCCCCATTAAGAAGGGGAGTAGGGGTTGACGAAAGAGAAGACTCTTATCCCCCCCTTTTTAAGGCTATGCCTTACTCACATATTTTGTAACAATCTTCAAACCCTTGTTTGACAAAGCTTTTAAGCTCGATTCCAGCCACAACCCTTGACAATTGAACAATTATGTTTGTTGAGAACAACTTGAGTTTATTGAGAACAGGTTATGGCAGAATCAGAGTTCGATCGCACAGGAGCGATCGCTCGGGAAATGTTAAGAAAGATGTGAGTAAGGCATAGCTTTTTAAGGGGGGCTAGGGGGGATCTGGCCTTAATCGCCAGACCGAAGACTGACAATAGATTTGACCTGTTTGTTGACACCAATGAACATTGTGGTGTCCCTACGCTGTTGCAGTAACTGCTTAACGCTTTGGTTTCTTGATATCAACAATTTTCGGTTTAGCCGCCGGAGTGCGCGGATAAAACTTAAACTTATTCAGCGCAGCACTTGCCGCCACCGCCACACCGCTATCTGTATCTCGCAAAGCTTTTTGCAACAGCGGAATAACTTTTTCCGATTTAATCATTGCTAGTGCTTCCACAGCAGCTTCCCGCACCTCCGGGTGAAAATCTTGAGCTAATTTTCCCAAGGTTTCTATTGCTCGCTGACCGTCGGTTCTCAAAGCATTAGCAGCACCCATTTTACCTAAAGCAGACGCTGCAAACTTGCGGGTTTCTGTGTCCTGACTTTGAACGCATCCCATCAACTGCGCCACCGATGAGTAGCTTGGTGCTGGTCTGGAAAATTGATGCTGTTGTTCGACTTCTGGTTGATGTAAATCAAGTGATTCTGGTTCCGAAAAATCTGTGTAATTTAACTCTTGTTCAACTTCTGTTTGATTTAACTCACTTGACTGTTCTTGCCCAACTTCTTGTTGTGGTAAATCTTCTCCAAATTCTGTTTGATTTAACTGACTGAACTGCTGATCCGGGACTTCTTGTTGTTGTACATTACTCTCGTACTGCTGTTGCAAAGACCTGATAGTAGCTTGCATCTGAGCTTCGTGAGCTTGCAACTGCGAGTTTGCTGCTTGCAACTGACTCTCGTATTGCTCTTGCAAAGCCTGCATACTTAAGTGCATTTCTACTTCGCGGTTCTCATATTCCTCGGCAGTTTGTCTCAATCGAATTTCGTGCTCGTTTTGCAGGTTTTGCAAATGTTGCTCCATCTGAGCTTGATAATTGTGATGCAGTTCGTCAGCAACTGTGAGTAAATGATGTTCGTGTTCTGCTTGCAAAGATTGTATATTTTGCTGCAACCTAGCATTGTTAGCGGCCTCTAATTCCTCGCTGACTTGTCGGATCTGATTCTCGTGTGCGCCAGCAACTTGTTGGAGCCGATCGCGTTCTGCGAGAACTTGTTTGAGCTGATTTTCGTATTGATTGGTAACTTGTTGGAGTTGATTTTCGTATTGGGTTGTAACTTGTCTGAGTAAATTTTCGTGTTCGACAGTAGCTTTTCTCAGCCGTTCTTCCCCTTCTGGGTGCTGGGATTCGGCATTTTGCTGCATCCGAGATATCTGAGCTAGTTCTATATCCTGAGCTATTCTGCGAGTTTGCTGCAAGTGTTCTTGCTTTTGCTTGTGCAACCGCTTTTCTACTAACCAGTAAGCAACTGCTATCCCTGCCAAAAAACCTACGATCGCTCCTATGATACCCACGATTGAGTTCCTCCCGACAATATAGTTATGCTGGACTGTGTACATTTAACCATACAGCCTCCTGTAACCGCCCAATAGCAGCAGCCAAGCTGTCACAGCCAGCCAGTGCACAGCCACCGCAGGCCAGATGGAACCGATGAGCAGGTACGCGATGGAACACGCTACCCCCAAAACAGCCGCCAGCAGCAAAAACACTGGATTCATAAAGGTCGATCGACCAACGGGATAAAAAGTCAGCGCGTTCAGCGGGTGGTAAACTACAAACAGCGCCAAACTCAAGCATCCCCAAAACCACAGCATTAACCCAGAAGCCTTCTCGAAGGGATGCGGCAGCATTAACACGCGGAAAAATACTTCCTCGGTGATACCGGGACTTAACAAACAGCCAATCAGCACTGCCGCAATTGTACGCCGAGAGGTTGGCACGTCTACTTTCAGAAATCCCGACCAAAAACCGACGGGAAGCGCGATCGCACTGTAAACTAGCGCGAGCATGGCTGCAACCAGCCAATCGGTGAAATCGGGAATAGTTGAAAAAGCGTGGGTGAGGCGGCGCGCGAGTAACTCCAACAGTGCGATCGCACTAAAATTTAACATAATCAAATTTAGCATTAAAAGTTTTTAACAGATATTAGTAGATGGGAATCGGATCTTGAAACCCCACTACACAAACTTTCGTCCACTCCAAGCGGACTAAAGAATCAAAGGAATAAAAAGCACGAAATCTGTATTACCAATGACCAATTACCAATTACCAATTATATCATGTAGGCGTGAATTGACCACAATAATATTGGTTTGTAGTGCGGACTGAAGTCCGCTCCGGCTGCAGACTTTCGGGCGCACTACGAACCGTTTTTGTTAGGGTGCTCGACCGGACATGATATTACCTTTTTCCCAATTACCTTTTTCCCAATTACCAATTACCTAGGATTAGTAAGTAGACTTAAGTTAGCAAACAACTGAGCAACTTTGGTCAAATCTTTATCTCCCGGCGCTATTTCTACGCCGCTAGAAAGGTCAACACCGCTGAAGTTAGGGCCGATCGCGCTATCAATTGCATTTAAAATATTATCGGGTGTTAAGCCGCCCGCCAGCAGCCAAGGACACGGCGGTTTAAACTCTGCTAACATCATCCAGTCTATAGTTTTGCCAGTACCGCCGAGTTGCTCTCGATGGTAAGCATCCAGCAGTAAAGTATCGACGCGAACAGCGTAAATAGCAGCGGTTGCTAAAGTTTCAGGAGTCTTAACTCTCAAAGCTTTGATAATTTCAATTCCCGGCAAAAACTCGCGCAGCCGATCGCAATATTCCGGTGTTTCATCTCCGTGCAACTGCACCCCAGTTAAATTTGACTCGGCCGTTACTTGACAGATATTTTCTATTGTGGTATTTGCAAAAACTCCGATGCGATCGACATTTTCCGGCAACTGCTCGACAATCAGGCGAATTGTGTCGGGGCTGACATAGCGCGGGGAAGCCGGCACGCAGATAAACCCCAAAGCTTGGGCTCCCAAACGGGCGATCGCCCTGGACTGGTCTAATTTAGTGATTCCGCAAATTTTTACCCGCACTCTTTTTCCTCTGTGCTGAATTTGTATCAAAATATCAACGAATTGTTAACTATTAAAACAAATCTTAGTTTAATGCAAAATACTTTTTATAATTTTCTAAATCAATTAATCTGTGAAATCAGGAGCATATAAACGTGATTAACTCATCTTTGCTGTTAGCCGTACAAGCTACCGCTCCCTCAACGCCTGAGTGGTCGCCACTGGTAGGACTGACAATGATTTTATGCAATTTGCTGGCGATCGCGATCGGCTACTACGGCATAAACAAGCAAAACCGAGGCAAAGGCCCAGCTTTACCCGTTGCAGTCCCTGGAATGTTCAAAGGCTTCGGCATCCCAGAATTGCTGGCCACAACCAGCTTCGGCCACTTGCTCGGGGCTGGAGTAATCTTGGGCTTGGGTAACGCCGGAGTTCTTTAGAAATCAGGGCAAGGGGAAAGGCAAGGGTCAGAAAAGATATAATAGAAACTCTTTCTTGCTCTCCTTTCCCAGGAAAATTTCATGCAGACAGGTTGGCGAATCGGCTCTTTATTTGGCATCCCGCTACTGATAGATTATTCGTGGTTTATTATTTTAGCCCTCGCAACGCGCGAATACGCCAGCAGTTACCGCTTGTGGGGACCAGCGCTCTCGTGGAGTGCCGGGTTGGCCATAGCTCTGCTGCTGTTTGCTTCCGTACTCTTGCACGAACTCGGACACAGCTTGGCGGCCATATCGCAAGGCATTAAAGTTAATTCTATTACTCTATTCTTATTTGGCGGAGTTGCATCGATCGACTCGGAATCAAAAACTCCCGGTCAAGC
The DNA here is from genome assembly GCF_036705795.1 of Microcoleus sp. ARI1-B5. Classification (NCBI taxonomy): domain Bacteria; kingdom Bacillati; phylum Cyanobacteriota; class Cyanophyceae; order Oscillatoriales; family Microcoleaceae; genus Microcoleus; species Microcoleus sp. ARI1-B5. The sequence goes on along the minus strand of NZ_JAUBVK010000005.1, from coordinate 203,290 downwards.
TTTTCAAGTAGCCATTGCCGGCCCTCTCGTCAGCTTGGCGCTGTTTTTAATCCTCGGTTTGGGTTCTCAAGTTTTCCCCCCGACAAGTTTGCTGGCAATTGTCACCGAAAAGGTAGCAGTAATCAATCTTGTTTTGGGATTATTTAACTTAATTCCCGGTCTGCCTTTGGACGGAGGACAAGTTTTAAAAGCAGCTATTTGGAAAATCACCGGCTCTCGATTTGCCGGCGTGCGCTGGGCGGCAAAAACAGGACAAGTTTTGGGTTGGTTGGCCGTTGCTTTCGGTGTAAGTTTATGTTTGTTAGCGCGCCAGTACGGCGGCTTGTGGATTGCGCTGATCGGCTCTTTTGCGATTCGGAATGCTAGCGCATACAGCCGCTTTACTTCGTTGCAAGAAGCCCTGCTAAAAACAAAAGCCGCCGATGCGATGAGCCGCGAGTTTCGAGTGGTAGATGCAGATTTGAGTCTGCGAGAATTTGCCGATCGCTATTTGTTAGAAGTCAATCCGTTTCCATTTTACATTGCTGCGACCAACGGGCGGGATTTGGGGTTAGTGTCGATCGACGATATCCGCTGCACAGAGCGCAGTCAGTGGCAACTCCAAACTTTGCACAACATTTTGAAACCCCTGGGAAAAACCCCCACAGTCTCAGAAAAAGCATCCATCGCAGAAGTAATTAACAGCATGGAAGCCCGCCAACTCCCGCGAATCATCGTGCTCTCGCCCATTGGTTCAGTCGTAGGGACGATCGATCGGGGCGACGTGGTGAAAGTTTTGGCAAAATACCTCAAACCCAAGATTTCCGACGCCGACATCAAGCGCAGCAAAGAAGAAAACATTTATCCGCAGGGATTGCAGTTAAGTGCGATCGCCAAAACCGCACAGGAAAATTAAACATTGGGCACCGCAATCCGGATTACTGACAAGTTAAGATGTAGCAGACGGGAGCATCTCTGGGGAGTGTAAAAAGCGTTTTTGTTTGAGTGCTGTCCCCGCTCGCCAGTGTTGTCTAACCGAAAGCGAGCGGGGACGCTCGCACTACAAAAGCTTGCGCACAAATTTCAAGGAAGCTTCAAACAAGAATTATGCCCAAATTGTTTAAGATAATTTATAACAAACTGGGGGAGAAACGTTGGAGTTGGAAAAACTTAACTTATTCCTTCCCCTTGGCTGACTTGCAACCTCTGGCTATTACCTGGCTTGTCGTGACGGGAACTCTATTAGGAGTCCGACATTTAGGCTGGTTGCAGCCATTGGAATTAAAGGCTTTTGACCTGATGGTACAGTTGCGCCCCGATCCGGGTGCTGACCCGAGGTTGCTGGTAGTCACAATCACAGAACAGGACATTCATGCTTTTAAGAAATGGCCAATTTCCGATCGCGTTTTAGCTCGTGCGATCGCCTCCATAGCGCGTCTCGAACCCGTCGCTATTGGCCTGGATATCGTTCGCGATATCCCCTACGAACCGGGAAACGCAGAATTGGCTGCTCAATTTAAAAACCCCAAAGTCATCGCCATTACCTTCATCGGAAACTCTGAGTACGATCGAGCTCCCCCACCTCCCAACATACCCAAAAAACAGATAGGATTTAACGATTTATTCCTCGATCCAGACGGCACAATTCGACGACAGATGATGTTTATTCCCGATGAAGAATCGACTCCTAACTCATTTGCTATGCTGCTAGCTTTTAAATATTTGGCGGCCCAAAAAACGCCAACAAAAGTCACACAAAATAAAGAAATTCAGCTAGGAGAAACAGTCTTTCCGCTACTGCGAGCGAACTCAGGAGGGTATCAGACAATTGATGCTCGAGGCTATCAAATCATGCTGAATTACCGCTCTGCTGAAAATATCGCAAAAACCGTGACACTAACTCAAGTTTTGGAGGGAAAACTTGACCCCAAATTGGTGAAGGATAAAATAGTGCTCGTCGGGATTACAGCCCGAACTGTAAAAGATATCTTTTCTACTCCTTACAGCGCTACTGCCAGCGATAACCGCCTCATGCCTGGGGTATTGATTCACGCAACGGCAACTAGCCAAATTCTCAGCGCAGTTTTAGACGGCAAAAAGCTATTTTGGTTTTGGGATGAATGGCAAGAAATCCTTTGGATCGCTGTTTGGGCAGGAGTTGGCGGCTGTTTAGCTTGGCGGCTAGAAAATACGCTCGGTTTCATGGTCAGCGCGATCGCACTTGGTGGCATATTATGGGGATTCACATTTTTTTTATTTACTCAACAGGGCTGGATATCTCTGAGTGCCCCGACTCTGGCATTTTCGATCGCTCCGGCAGTTATTATCACATACAAGTACCAACAGTCAAAGCAGCAGCAAGAAATTGTCATGAAACTGTTAGGACAGCAAACTTCACCGGCGATCGCCAATGCCCTGTGGAAAGAGCGCGTCCATCTCCTCCAGTCGGGGCTATTGCCCGGGCAAAGAGTGACTGCTACAATGATAATGACTGACTTGCAGGGTTTTAGCACGATTTCCGAACAACTACCGCCAGAAGTAGTAATGCCTTGGTTAAATGAATATTTATCAGCAATGGCCCAGGAAGTGCAAAAACATCAAGGCGTGATTAATAAATTTACCGGAGATGGAATGCTGGCAGTATTTGGCGTGCCCATTCCCCGCACAACTCCCCAAGAAATTGCCGAAGATGCTCGCCTTGCAGTATCTTGCGCTCTAGCTATAAGTTCGCGCTTGCCAGCCCTGAATCAAAATTGGCTCGCTCGCGGTTTACCGTCGGCAAAAATGCGAGTCGGAATTTTTACAGGGCCGATAGTGGTGGGCAGTTTGGGCGGTAAAACCCGTTTAGAATATGGAGTAATCGGCGATAGTGTAAATATCGCTTCTCGCCTGGAAAGCTGCGAAAAAGATCGGCAAGAGGACACCTGCCGGATCTTGATTGCCGAAGAAACTTTAGTGCATCTGGAAGGGAAATTTGAGGTAGAATCTTGGGGAGCTTTACCCTTAAAAGGGAGGCAGCAAAAAGTTAATGTCTACCGCGTCTTGGGAGGAGAAATATTGGCAAAGTAAAAAGACACACAATAACTTGAAAAAATTAGGTAACTCCGATGGGAAAAATGATTAAATTTCGGCTAAAAGCGATCGCATTTGGTTCCATATTATTGATAGGAGCATTTAACACTTGCCAATTTGTAGGTCTGGGACAGGATCTGCCAAGTGGGTTGGGGGGCAGGGGCAAGCCGCGCAGTGAGTCGGGAGGGCCGCGCTTCGTTCAGCCTCCTGAAGATATCGATCGGCCGCCCAGTGCAGCGCCCAGAACGATCCGCGGCAGTTGCACCAAAAACAATCCGCTAAATCCAATAAATCTCACAGCCTTAGTCCCTCAAAATAAAATCGGACAGACTGTTTCCGACTATCCAACCTTCTTTTTCTACTTGCCTGAAATAGAAGCGACAGAAGCCACAGAGGCGACACAAGCGACACAAGCGACAGAAGCGAAATTAGCCGAATTTATCCTACTAGACAAAAGCGGCAACCAGATTTATCAACAGACTCTCACAGTTACCAATTTATCAGGGGTGATCGGCGTTAGTATCCCCGCTAACAAAAATGTGCCTCCCTTGGAAGCAGGAAAAAGTTACAGTTGGAGTTTTACAGTGATTTGCAACCCTCAAGACAGATCGGCCGATCAGCTCGAAACCGGTACTGTACAGCGAGTTGAACTAAGTGCAGATATCCTCCGTCAATTAGAGCAGGCAGATCCGCGCCAGAAAACCTTTATTTATGCTGAAAATGGGATTTGGCAAGATGCCCTCAGCAATCTAGCTGCCGCTCGCCGCGCTAAGCCCTCGGATGCAGTGCTGCAGGCTGATTGGGAAAGCTTGCTGGATTCAGTGAAATTGGGCAAAATTGCTAAAGAGCCGATCGTCCAAATTCAGCCGCAACCATAAGCTGTACTGCATTTTCATTTAACTTTTTAGGCGGGTTTGTCTGCCCGCCCACTCATTGTTTCAGTAAAAATAACAGAAATTGTGTCTCTCGTTAACAAAGTATCTAACTGCGATCTAAAATCGTAGAATCAGAAAAAAGTAGCGATCGCTCTCATTTTAGCGGTCAAGAGTCGGCTGCGATCGATTAATTTATTGGACAAGCAAAAGTGAAACCCATTAGATTAACTAATCATGCCCAAGAACAAGCGATTGAAAGAGGTACAAAGGTCGCATAAATTGTTGATACCATTCTTACAGGTAATCGACAACCTGCTAAAAATGGTAGATACAAATATCAAGCCACCTTTCAGTATAATAATGATAGGCAGGGTAAGTTCTACTCTCTCAAGAAAGTAGCACCAATTGTTGCCGAAACTGATACTGAGTTAGTCGTTATCACGGTCTATACTTTTTATTGTTGAGGTAAAACTTTATGAAGATTAGTTATGATTCAGAAGTTGATGCTCTCTACATTAGACTTGTAGAAGGTAAGCATCAGTGTCGCAGTTTACAGTTAACTGATGAAATTGCTTTAAATATGGGTGAAAATGAGTTATTAGTAGGGATAGAAGTTTTAGATGCTACACAGGTTTTAGGTGCAGGAAATATCCCTAATGTAGTGCTAGAAAATATATCTTTTAGCGTAGTTTAAATAGGGAAGGCGATCGCATGGATGATGAGACACTGATGGGTGAGGGGCGCGTGTATGGGGAGAGATTGCATAAGCACCGATCCGAGGGAATTGGGTAATGCGATCGTGCATTATATTCTTGACGTTTTACTGCATCGCTCACCAACTCTCCTAGATTAACAGTATGCCCGCCAAAGACCTCTATCATAATACCGTCCGCACTGCCCTCATCAAAGACGGTTGGACAATTACTGATGACCCGCTTATCCTCAAGATAGGAAAACGATCCACATTTGTCGATCTGGGGGCTGAAAAACTCATTGCTGCTGAACGAGATTCGGAAAAAATCGCCGTCGAAATCAAAAGCTTTCTTAGTCCTTCTCCCATCAATGACCTCGAAAATGCTTGGGGACAGTTCTTTCTGTACGCTAGAGCACTCCGAAAAAAAGATCCAGAGCGTCGTCTCTATCTAGCCGTCAGCCGCAACATCTTTGAGACTTTATTCCAAGAGGAAGCTGGACAACTTCTGTTAGAAGAACCTGATTTTAGCCTGATAGTTTTTGACTTCATAAGTGAGGAAATAATTCAATGGAAACCGCAAATCAACCCCTAGACGAATGGCGTGAAATTATGGAGAAAATTCTCCAATATTATGCAGATCTTCCTTATAGTTATGGTGAGGTGAACACTTATTTTATTGTCAGCCGCGATCGCAACCATTTTATGCTGGTAGATGAAGGCTGGGAAAATAACCTGCGAGTTCATGGCTGTATCGTCCATGCCCAAATTCGCCATGACAAAATCTGGATTCACTATGACGGAATTGAAGATGGGATTACGGGTGAACTTGTTGCTGCTGGAGTACCTAAAGATTGCATTGTCCTGGCTTTTCATCCTCCCGAAGTACGAGAATATACTGGATACGCTCGCGCATAGCTCCTGGAAAGCGATCGTTCTATAATGGCGATCGGGCTTCTATCCCCAAGTGCGAGGGCTACCAACGTTTATTTGATATTGTACCCTAAACCTGCTCTTGCCTGCATCACTTTTAGATCGGCCATAATTGCTCCAAGAGGTGTAGCAGACTGTAGATCGCATTTCTGATGAGATGCTTTATTTTTAATCTAGTGCTATAAAATATATAGCCTCGATCGGATAGATGAGGTATGACTGTAAATGGAGTTGTTAGGCGCATACCTTGCTATATAACAAATCTTTAGAGGGCTCTCATCCCAACAACGTACCTTATCTTTCTGAGAACTGCTATATCTTTGTACTGTGCTTTGACTATTCTGTAATTCTATTACACTTATTCTCTCAGAACAGGAGATTAAAATGGCAAAAGCCCCAAAAATACCACCGCAATCCGAGATTGCAGATGAACAAAGAGAAGCTGCAGAAGCCGAAATTCGGGAAAAACAAAAAACCGTTGACTATGACACAAAAGAATATCCAGTGGAAGTGCTTGTCCAGAAATACAGAGATGGGTTGGATGAAGACACCAGTGAGTTGTATATACCCGACTATCAACGAGATATGATTTGGGAAGAAACCCGGCAGTCAAAGTTTATTGAATCTCTTTTGCTAGGACTACCTATACCCTTTATTTTTGTTGCTGATTTGCGACCCAAGCAAGAAGATGATGAGGATGATTTAGCTCGGTTAGAAATTGTTGATGGAACTCAACGTATCCGCACTTTAGACAGATTTATCCATAACGATTTAAAGTTATGTGGACTAGAAAAACTCAAGAAGCTTAACAACTTCAAATTCAGCGATTTGCCGCTAGCAAGATAGAGACGATTCAACCGTGCCACCATTCGCATGATTGTGCTGACTGAGAAAGCTGATGAAGAAACGCGACGGGATATGTTTGAACGCATCAATACGGGTAGCGTCGAACTAAATGACATGGAGAAGCGTAGAGGCATATCTCCTGGCCCGTTTGTCGATCTTCTTGAAGAACTTGCCAAAACTCCCAAATTTATTAAACTATGCCCCTTACCAGATCCATTTGTCCGCAAACGCGAACCAGAAGAGTTTGTGTTACGTTTTTTTGCATACTTAAACAACTATCAGAACTTTGGGAAACGGGTCAATGAGTTTCTCAATGAATATCTGGAAAAACATAATCATGATGGAATTAACCAAAATGATATGCGCTCTGAATTTCACAAAATGCTAGACTTTGTTGAGAAATACTTCCCCAATGGATTTAGTAAAGCAAAAGGTCATGTAAAAACACCTCGAATTCGATTTGAGGCAATTTCTGTAGGTGTGGCCCTTGCTTTAAGGAAAAAGAGCGATCTTGAACCAAAGTCAATCAAGTGGCTCGACTCGCCAGAATTCAAGGACTATACTACCTCAGATGCAAGCAATTCTAAACCTAAAGTAATTCGTCGTATCGAATATGTTCGCGATCAACTTCTCGGTAAATCATGACTAGCCCATTATTTCATGACTTCAATGAACGCTCTAGGGAAGTGAGCAAATATTTTATGTTTTTGAAGAGTTTGGAACAGGGAACTACCAAATTAACTATGGATGCTACGGGAGGAGTACCCAAAATAAAAGAAATTGATGCTGAGTTATTCAAGACGTTAAAAGCTAGTGGTTTTCTGTTGCTCTATAACCTAGTTGAATCAACAATGCGAAACGCGATTCAAGCAATATTTGATGAACTACGAGGTCAAGGTATTGGCTACGACGAAATTAGACCCGAACTCAAGAAAATTGTCCTCAAAAACTTCAAAAAGCGAGATCCTGACAAAATATTGTCAAGTATAACAGCTATTTCTATCGATATTATTAATGCTGGGTTTGATAAAGAAGATCTTTTTTCGGGAAACCTGGACGGTAGAAAAATAAGAACGACGGCAACTGAGTATGGATTTTCACATCTGACTGACTATGCCAAAACAGGTGATGGAAACGATTTGCTGATAATTAAGTCAAATAGGAATGATTTAGCACACGGCGTTAAATCTTTCGCAGAGGTAGGAAAAGATAAAACAGCAGATGAGTTATTCGCAATTAAGAATAAGACAGTCAGATATTTAAGGCAAATACTGCAAAATATTGAACAATATTTATCAAATCAAGACTACTTAGATTCAGCCACATCGGGAACTCCTTGACTAAACTGTTCAATATGATTTAGTATACTACGAGCAATTACTTGACCTAGTTTGACAGGAACAGCATTCCCAATTAATCGCCCTACTATATCGATCGCTACTGGTTCATCAGAGGCTACAAACTGATATGCTGCTGGAAAAGTTTGTAATAAAGCTGCTTCTCTCAGAGAAATAGCCCTGTCTTGTTCGGGATGACCAAACCGACCATTACCAAAACCAAAACATTGAGTAGTAATAGTTGGACTAGGTTTATCCCATTCCATTCTACCATACACTCCTGGATAGGTTTTACCGCTCTTTTTTAAGTGACATTTCGCAATTAAGTCTTTAGGCCAATCTCGCCAAGTTCCTCCAGGTTGGGAAGCACGAATGCGGCGCAGATTGAGATCCGAAAGCTTACTACATCTATGCAGCCAATCTGTTTTGGAAGATTGCCCTGCTGACAGGAGTTCTAGATTTTCAATACTTTGTCTAACTGTTTGATAATTATTTGGGTTATGTGTTGGTGAAATCAGGCTAATTTTGCCAAATTTTGAAGCAAGTAAGACTAAGCGCTTTCGAGATTGAGGGATTCCATACTCCAAGCAGTTAACCTCATAAGACTCAAAACAATAGTTTAACTTTTTCAACGGGGCGATAAATTCCTCAAAAACTGCATGATGTTTTAACTGAATTACATTTTCCATTGAAATAATTTCTGGTTCGCATTCTAAAATCAGACGAGCAAAATCTTGCAAGAGTTTCCACTTTGACTGTCGATCGTTATAACGTCTTGAATAACTTGAAAATGGCTGACAAGGAGCGCATCCTGCTAATACGTTAATACTGTTTCCAGAAAAATGTTCTGCTAAATCAAAACCGCTGATATTTTCCACATCTTGCAATACAAATTTTGCCTTGTTGTTGTGTTCGTAGGGAAACTGACACGCGGGATCTATATCATATCCAGCTTTAACGGTCAGACCTGCTTGCTCAAACCCATGCGTTAGTCCTCCAGCGCCACAAAATATATCGACTGTAGAGATGCTTCTAGCCATTCATTCCTTCTTGTTAGGAGATCCAACCCAACGGGGTAGTTTAGCGTATTTGAATACGAACTACAAGACAGCAAGTTTTCGCATTACTTCTTATCCAACCACGAACACCCAACGTTGTCAATATGATACCAGCCACAATCACCAAAGATCGATCGCACTACCTTGATATACTTGGCAGGGCCTACCTACAAATAGAAGTTTTTCTAGTCAATTCCCAAATCTCCTCCCATTCCTCCTCCGAAAGCGGCCGCACCTCCAAATCAATATCAAAACAGCGACAAGCCGCCGCACTCAAAGCATCAATTACAGTTGCAATCAAATCATCTCCACCTTCAGATAAAGGTAATTTCACAGGAATTAATTCCTCCCCAAAAACCTGAGAAAACAAACCAACATTCGGCTGCAAACGCATCGAACCGTGCTGCAAAATAGCATCGCCCCGGCGCAATTGCGCGCTACCAATTAACTTGCAGCCATCAGCAGTCACTAAATCCGCACCCGTCGCCGTACCAAAACAATTGGGATTGTGAATGTAACCGCGCCCAGCTTCCCCGTAGTGCAAATCCACACCGATCGCCCGCCAACCCTCAATCAAAAACTCGCATATAGTGTGATAAGCTTTCAGGCGGCTGCCGCCAAATCCCGACGCCACAACTGCATAAGTCAAATCCCCTTGGTGGAGCACAGCGCGCCCGCCGCTGGGGCGTCTCACCAACTCCACAGGCTTTCCCTGCCAAGATAGCTGCTGCCAAAACTCCGGCCACCGGCGCTGGTGGTAGCCCAAGGAAATCGCCGCCGGTTGCCAGGTGTAAAATCGCAGAGTTGGGGGATTTTTCCCCGCTAGATGCTGTTGCAGCAGCCATTGGTCGATCGCCATCTGCACCTTACCAGACGCCGACAGCAGCGGAATTAAACGCCAAACAGAATTAGCCATCAGTCCCCAGTCCTCAGTTTCTAGTCAATAATTCGCAGAATGTTTTAAAATTAGTAACAGTTTTTTGTGCCTGCCTTCTAAGTTAGTGCAAGTTTCAAGCGCGCCCGTGCTTTATAAATAATCAGGAAAAATCATCGTAAAATCATGAGCAACAGTGTAATTGTCATCAACGACGAAAAATTTGAAACAGAAGTGCTGAAAGCAGAGCAACCAGTGCTTGCTTATTTTTGGGCTACTTGGTGCGGGCCTTGCAAACTGATCGCGCCTTCGGTAGACTGGGTGGCGGCCAACTACAGCCACCTGAAAGTGGTTAAAATGGAAATTGACCCCAATCCTAATACTGTCAAGCAGTATAAAGTCGAAGGAGTCCCAGCACTCAGACTGTTTAAAAATGGCGAAGTAGTCCTTTCCCACGAAGGAGCTATTACCAAACAAACATTGCTCGGTTTGCTAGAAGGTCACTTATAAAATTTTGAAATGATTCGGGAGTTTCCAACTCCCCACTCACAACTAGAGCCATCCCAATAAATTTTCAACATCTCTCCTTTCTCTTCAATCTCTCTCTTCCTTTGCGCCCTCTGCGCTCTCTGCGGTTAAAAAAATCTCTGGAAAACATCAAAAATAATCAGTCTTAAGCAATTTAAAATAATTGATTAATATCAAAAAAAATACAAAAAATATGCAATTTGCCAAACGTTTAGAACCCCTGAAATTTAATGTATTTGCCGATATGGATCGAGCAAAATCCCTCGCCAGGGCCGCCGGACAAAATGTGATAGACTTGTCTCTAGGTTCTTCCGATTTGCCGGCGGCTGCTCACATTACAGATGCGATCGCCCGTTCTTTGTCTGACTCCAGCACCCACGGCTATTTGCTGTTTAACGGGACAAGAAATTTTCGGGAAGCGGCAGCTTGCTGGTACGAGCAAAAATTTGGAATTTCAGTCGATCCAGAAACAGAAGTGCTGCCGTTAATTGGTTCCCAAGAAGGCACGGCGCATATGCCTTTAGCCGTGCTCAACCCCGGAGATTTTGCTTTGCTGCTCGATCCGGGCTATCCTTCCCACGCGGGCGGTGTCTATCTGGCGGGCGGTCAAATTTATCCGATGCCGCTATTAGCAGAAAATGCGTTTTTGCCAGTATTTGAAAATATTCCCCTGCCGGTGCTGGCTCAGTCGAAGATGATGGTTTTGAGCTATCCTCACAATCCTACAACTGCGATCGCCCCGCTGGCTTTTTTCGAGAAAGCTGTGGCTTTTTGTCGGGAACATCAGCTCGTTTTAGTGCACGATTTCCCTTATGTGGATTTGGTGTTTGGCAATTCCGTAGGGGCGGTGTCCCCGTGCGGGCCCTCAGATATCGAGGAAAACCGCAAATTGATGGCGCCGTCAATCTTTCAAGCCGATCGAGAAAAAAACGTGGCGATCGAGTTTTTCACCCTATCCAAATCCTACAGCATGGGAGGCTTTCGAGTCGGATACGCGATCGGCAATCCCGAACTAATTGCAGCCCTGCGACAAGTAAAAGCCGCAGTGGACTTCAACCAATATCTAGGGATTTTGAACGGAGCGATCTCCGCATTAACAGGCCCCCAAGATACCGTCACCACCAGTGTAGAAACCTTCAGAAAACGGCGGGATGCCTTTGTAAACGCGCTGCAGGGCATCGGTTGGCAAGTACCCGTACCCCCTGCCACGATGTACGTCTGGGCGAAACTGCAGGCACCTTGGGCCTCGGATTCGGTGAAATTTTGCACTCAGCTAGTACAGAGTACAGGAGTCGCAGCTTCCCCCGGTGCCGGTTTCGGGAAATCAGGAGAAGGCTACGTGCGATTTGCCTTAGTCGAGCCGCCAGAAATTTTGGAAACAGCAGTTAGAAAAATTGCGGAATTTCTCAATTAGATCGAGATTGCAGGCATTCCCTCGCTCTTGATGAAATTATCTGCGTTTCTGTGCGTTGCATCTGCCTGACATCCGCTTCCGCAATTACCAAAGATTTATGCAATAAGTCTATCGCTCGATCGGCTTTTTTCCATTTAATAAGCTGTTGCGGCATTTAAATTTAACTTGTCGGGCGGCGTCGAAGCCCGCCCCACTCATTGTTTCCCGGCTCGCGCCAGACATATCTGCCCTTGCTCGTATCCTACAATAACTAAGTTTTTACCCGCCGATCGAGATGGGAGCAAGCTAAACTATTGTTATCTCTACCTAAAGGAATAGATATTTGCACGGAATATCTGTCACAATTTATGTTGAGAAATGTTAACGCGAGACATCTGGGGAATTGCCTGTTCCGCTCACCCACTCTAAAAATCCTTGAACTGAATTCTGTCGGGGCAGCGATTGTTCCGTAGCGGCGATCGCACATCCCAAAAACACCACGCTTCCCAAAATCGCCAGCAGCGGGAAATGCAAGCCCCGCCCAAAGTCCCGCTGGAGGCGAGCTAGCGGCCTGCTCTCGCGCCTGAGCATCTTTCCCACCGTGAGTTGTTTGAGACTAAAAGGATCGCGGACAAAATGACCGCTCCAGCTAATTACCATATGGGAATGGCAGTGGGGACAGGTGAATAGTCCGCTGACCATTCCGACTGGGCCCACGACGCTGGAACGGTGGCAAATCGGGCAAGTGACAGAATGAGTGTTATAGGTGGGAGCGTTCATAACTGCTTTTCTAGAGTAAAAAAACCAACAACCAATTGAGAGCCTGCGTTAACGCCTAGGGCATATACCTTCATAGGCACTTTATCCTTAATTCCTAGTTTACAGCGGCGATCGGGTCGATCGGAGCTCACTGCTTGGGAAAACCTTCAAATTGCCAATCTCGCAACGAGTGCAAGTCGGGAGCACAGGTGAGATTGTATTGCAGCGGAGTAACGGTTATCTTGTTGTCGCCAATAGCCTGTACATCTGTAGGAATATCATGCGGCACTGCCGATTCGGAGGTTTCTTCCACATCTTCTAACAATTCCCCAGCCAGCCAATAATAAGTTTTGCCGCGCGGATCGGTGCGCTTTTGAAATATGTCGAAATAGCGGCGAATGCCTTGACGGGCGATCGCAACTCCGGTAATTTCTGCTTGTGAGACTGGTGGTATGTTGACATTCAACAGCGTCGGTTTGGCCATTGGCTGTTTTTCCAACTGTCGCAGCAAGGTGACAGCGAAATCCACCGCCGGCCCAAATTCCTGGGAAGTATAGCTGGCGAGGCTGAAAGCAATGCTGGGAATGCCTTCCATGATTCCTTCCATCGCCGCTGAAACCGTGCCCGAACAGAGGATGTCCGTGCCTAAATTCGGCCCGTGGTTGACGCCGGAAAGGACAAAATCTGGCGGTTTGTCAAGTAAAGCCCACAAAGCTAGTTTCACGCAGTCGGCGGGAGTACCCGAACAAGCCCAAGCTGTGACGGCGGGGTCAAAAACAGATTCGACAATTTCGGCGCGGATGGGTTGGTGCAGTGTAAGGCCGTGGCCGGTAGCGGAGCGCTCTCTGTCGGGACAAACTACGCTCACAGAGTGGCCGGCGGCGGTGAGAGCGTTGGCGAGGCTGCGGATGCCTTGGGCAAAGATGCCGTCGTCGTTGCTAATTAAAAGTTTCATTGAAATTTTTAGAGGCCTGAGAATAATCTTAAACTAGATTCAAGTAGGGCGATCGCGAAGCCTTTAAACATCAATTCTGCAGACAATGGTTTAACCGGACTCAAACAAAAAATGAGACGAAAAAGGCTTAAAACCCAGACCGAGAGAGACTTTTAGCTCTAATTGGCATTAATCCAGTATTTACGCATAGTTTCAGGCATTTTTCGGGCATCGACCTCTGTACATTCTTCCAGAGAGGTTTTGGGCCACTTTAGGGGCTAGAAAATATTTGAGTCCCGTTAACTCTTGTATAGCAAGGTTTTCAAGTTGCTTGTCATCGCGTAAGGGCGATAAATCTTCTGGCGCGCGATCGACGATTAGCTATAAATATAGCAGTTCTCAACGAACAAGGCCTACAATCAGGCAAATAGGTTGATTGCGCTTGAGCTGGCTGGTTGCGCACCGAGTACGTTACCGCTATAAGAGCATATCAAACCACTTTTTTCGTAAATTTAATAGCATTTGTTTCTGAGCGTAGCTAGTCATCATATATATTAAATGGGTTCTCTTCTTTGATCCGGTTTTCCCAACACTTACCACCTCAAAAAAATAATTTTTACACCTCACAACTCAACTGAATTAAAATCTTTAGGCCCCAGAGCCCTAGGTTCAACCCCATTGATCGCAGCCAACAATTGATTGTTGCTCGCCAACCTAATTAACGTAGCATTATTTCCGGCTGCTATGGAAAGCTTGCCAAAATTCAAACCGCTAGCTAATTGAATCGAATCTTGAGCGTTAGTAAAATCAACAATCGTATCAACCCCCAGCCCCAAACCCAACACAAAAGTATCCCTGCCAGCCCCTAAGAAAGAGAGTATCATTTCCAGCCCCGCCCCTGAGAAAATCATTCCCCCTGCCGCCCGATAAAATATCGTTGCCCGCACCCCCATTTAAAACATCATTGCCTTGCAAACCAGCCAACACATCATCGCCACCAAAACCGTTGATAATATCGCTGTCATTGCTGCCAGTCAAAGTATCATTATTGGGAGTACCGGTGACAGTATTAGAACCGCTGTCAAAGTCAAAAACAAAAATATCAGAAACATTATTCGTATCCCCCGGCACCAAATTGCTAGCCAGCGAAAAAAACGCCACTCGCTTGCCATCATTAGAAATAGCAGGAAGTAGGGAAATACCGTTAGCAACCTCCCCCGCAGCATCCGCAGACACGCGAGTAATAGTATTAGCTTGCAAATCCCGCACAAAAATATCGCTGCGGTTGTTCGTATCCCCCGGAACCAAGTTAGAACTGGAGTTTAGACTAAGACAGAAGAAAAAGGTGCATTACTGTAAATTGAATGCACTCAAAAATGCTCACTCAAAAAATTCTTCTTAAGGGGACTTTTTGTCGGGTTTTCTCGCTCTAGAAAACCCTTTTTTGACGACGGGATATCGAATTCTACGTCGTCGTTGTTTCCCTCTAATCCAACCGGGAGATTTACCTCGCAGTTTAGGAGGTCGAGCTGGTGTACCTAACACGGCTAAAATACTTCCAAACGATTGAGCTACCCGTCCAGGGGTAAGTTTGACCTGAGATTTCTGCCAAGGCAGAGGACGCTGTACCACAAGCTGACGAGCCAACCATAATTGCCAAGTGACGATCGGCATTAAATCACTCCAGCGATCGCATTGAACAGGTGTACTTAACACAGGAACAGTCCAAGGTCGACGATTCTTGGCAAAACGATACCAGTGGTCAATCGCAAATCGTCGCAAATAGAGCCGCCAAACTTCACAGGCAGGAGGCATTTTTAATCCCACAAATGCCAACCACATCGGCTTGGAAATTTTGGGACAACCATCAGGAGTCAGTCGTTCTACCAGTAGAACAGACATCGGATGAGAGGGGGACAAACGAAAATGGTAATTGTGCCAAACCCGCACCCGCAATTGACCCAAATCAGGGTCATTTACCTCAATTTTTTGTGCTGGGTTTCTCCAAGTTGTAGGGTCGTTGAGTTTGAATTTATCGCCGTGAACTTTGGGTCTACCCCGACCACCGTAGGCAGCAGGTGTACCCCACAAACATAAATTTGAGCGCAGACGCATCAGTTTATCTACAGGAAGCTCTGCTGTTTGATTGATGAAGGGTGCACAACCGTATTCACTGTCCCACAACGATAGCGCTCTTGATGGCAAGTGAGCACTCACACTCGATAATTGCTGGACTGCTTGAGAAATCGGACTGTCCCAACTGGTAATTCTTTCGTGTAACAGTGGCACTGCCCAACTCCCCTGTGCTTCAGGTATCCATGCCAAGGTACTGTAGCCATATCCCTGGCGTCACCGGACGACCTCCCAATTGCGATGGGGAATGTTCGTAGGTGCGTTCTTGAAGGGTTTTAGCAAACGGCCTCGACCAACTCGTGCGATCGCCTGCGAGTACAATTGGTTCTGATTGAGGGATTTGTGCGATGTAGAGCTTCATTAACTGTTGTCGATCGGGACGAGTATCTTGCAGTGCTTCGTAAACGCTCGACCATTGGCGACGAAAGACGCAATCTGGACGATAAATCAGCTAAACTTTGAGCTTTTCTCGTGAGCAAGAGTGCATCCATTAATTCAAAGGTAGCATCTTGCGCAATACACATAGATTCTTGTAGATTGCTTGACGAAACTCTTGCAATTGAGTGACAACATTCATAGCGGTCGATCGGGGTTGGTGATACTTCCCCCATTTTCCGTCATCCGGGTCAACTCAGGCATGAGCTGACCCGGTATTTTTTTCTCTGTTGTCCACTCTCTAACCCCTTCGAGTTTGCTGGGGTGATCGTAATTAGCCACGTGCGATCGTAATTTTTTAGTCTAAACTCCAGTTAGAAGCTTCAGAAGAAAACGCCACAAACCTGCCGTCATCAGAAATAGAGGGACGCTTGGAATCGCCGTTAGCGCGATCGCCCGTTGCGGACACAGAAACAAGTACAGTAGTATTCTCAGACAAATCCCGCACAAAAATATCCCGACTATTATTCCCGTCTCCCGCTACTAAATTAGAAGCAGCAGACTCAAAAGCAACAAACCTGCCACTAGCAGATATCGTTGGACTAAAAGAACCAGCATTTCTCTCACTCCCTGTCGCAGACACAGATACGCGATTTGTAATATTTGCTTGCAAATCCCGCACGAAAATATCGCTGACACTATTTCCATCCCCCGGTACTAAGCTGGAGACTCCCGACTCAAAAGCCACAAATCGCCCGCTAGCAGAAATAGCAGGAACCTCAAAAGAATCAGTACCTCCGCCGCTGGCAGAAACAGAAGCGCGATTCGTAGTATTCGCTTGCAAATCCCGCACGAAAACATCAGGCAGATTGTTCGCATCCCCCGGCACTAAATTGGAACTATCTGAAACAAAAGCCACAAATCGCCCAGTGCCAGAAATAGCAGGGGCAGAAACATAATTTCCATTTCCTTGTTCTCCTGTCCCAGAAACAGAAACGCGAGTAGTAGTATTGGCTTGTACATTCCGCAAGAAAATGTCAGCCCGATTATTCGTATCGCCCGTTACGAGGTTGGATGCTAAGGATTGAAAAGCTACAAATTGTCCGTTATTAGAAATAGCAGGTAGCGAAGAAATACCGTTTCCCTGTTCGCCAGTTCCCGAAAGAGAAAGGCGAGTTGTGGTATTGCTTGACAAGTCGCGAGCAAAAATGTCTGCTGTGTTATTCGTATCACCTGTTACGAGATTGGTGGCGGCTGAATCAAACGCTACAAACCGTCCGTTGGGAGAGATAGAGAGAAACAAAGAAGCAGCATTTGCAATTTCACCAGCCGAGTTTGTAGAAACTAGAGTCGCAGTCATATAGTTGATAGTTGACAGTTGATAGTTGATAGTTGGGTTTAAATCCCCGTGTTAACGGTTTACAGCGGACAGTTAACAGTTAGTAGTTGGATTTAAATCTCCGTTTTTAGAGTTGACAGCGGACAAGAGAAAGTTGACAGCTTGTTTAGGGCAGCGCACACCTTACCGCTACAAGTAGCGTGTCAAGCCTCTTTTTGTGTCCGGGATTGATTGATTGATTGATTCGTTCGGCTTAATTATTTCACTTTGGTTGCCAGTTGTTCGTTATTTTCCAACGATTTTCACCCCAATGGCGATTTGAGAGCGCGTAACATACATAATTTAAGATTGATTAACAAAAATAAATAATATACTTCAAAAAAAATTAACAAATGGCGCGAACAAACAACACAAAAACGTGAGAGAATTTGCGGTATAAAAATCGAATCGAACAATGAGTTAGAGCGCGTCCGATCGATCGTCCTTAATAAAATGCCAACAAATCTTGCTGTAAAAGCACAGTCATTGCGGGCAAACGATCGATCGCGCTCTTATACCAAATACAATAACAAAAACGGTTTGTAGTGTGGAATGCGAGTCCGCAAAAAATAGCGGACTCGCATTCCACACTACGAACAGGGAATTCTCATCGCAAGAAATTCTAATTGCAGGCGAATTATCATCGCAGGTGAATTCAAACTAAAACTCATTGCCATCGGGTGTACTGTCAAAAAGTGTGAGGGGATATGAATAATTTTCAAGACAATTTGTTGCCTCTGAAAAAGCCATTTGAAATTCACTCAGAGAAGACCGCAACGAACCCGTTAGCGCCGGAAAAATTATTCACTTCGGGCCGTACCGCTGGCAATTCCAACAGCATTCCCGCCCCAATTTCACAAACAGCAGGGGGCAATTTTTTCACATCACAAAAAGTTGAAGAGAGCAAGAGTTTTGCACAATTTTTAATACAACCGCAGTTCTTGGGTGCAGTCCCAAACACCTCGCCCTCAGCCTCCACAAACAGCGACACCTTAACCGGCGAAAAAATAGCAACACAAACGGGCACTATTGCTGCCAGCCAGCTTCCCGACACATCTGCCCCCGCTCGGCAGGCAAAAAACAGCAATTTGCCCATCGGAGTTTTCCAAGTCGGTGCAAGCGGGCAAGTCAGTGCGGACTACCTGTTTGACGGTGGCTACTACCAAGGCGAACTAGCCGTTTTCAGCCTCTCGGGGATGTCCGCTTTAGTCCCCGGTTCGGAAGCCTTCGTCCTGGAAGCATCCCGCAGGGCTCTTACCAACTCCACCTTAGGCTACGTCGTACTCCGCGACTCTACTGAAGGCGCAAAATTTAGCGGTTCGATGCCGGGAGAATACAATTGGGGCTCCGGGCCCTACACTGGTGCCAAAACCTTCACCATGACACCGGGAGATACTTTTGGAGTCATGCTGGTTCCCAACGGCACGGTACAGATATCCTACAACAACCAGTGGCTGTGGGATTTATTCCCCGAACACCGGCCCATGTTCTCCATCGTGCCAGCTAATTCTGCAAACAGCAAGTACCAAATGCCGATCGCAGATGTTACAGGAACAGGCAACACTATAGCAATAGAAGACGTGCCGGCGGCTCAAGCAGACGGCGACTACAACGATTTAATCTTCACTTTCACCGGCGCAAGCGGCAATGCCCCCGCAATCGGCACCGCCATCAACCCAGCAAAAGAATGGCGCACCACCCCTCTGGGCCAGCAAATTATTGACTACGCCAACAGCTTAGTTCCCAACGATACGACAGCGCCTGTTATTGCAGCCACCTTAACCAACGATACTGGAATATCTAATGGCGATCGTATCACAAACAATCCTGCGATCGGCGGTACCGTCACCGACAGCAGCAGCATCGCCAGCTTCCGCGCCGGATTCGACGACACCCCCACAGCCGAATTTACCGACATTACCTCCCTCCTGAACAACGGCAGCTTCACCCTCAGTCGCGCCCAACTCGAAACCATCCGCCGCAATCCCCTCAGAGACGGCAACTACACTCTCCGCCTGATTGCCGCCGACACCGCCGGCAACACATCCAGCACCTTCAACCTCAGCTTTACCCTCGACACCGCCGCACCCCAAACCGCCTTGGTGACGCCAATTCCCGGAGGCAACCACAGCAATACAGTCCGACTCATCGGCACCGCAACCGACACCGGGACAAATCTGTCCAACCTGCAATCCTCCGTCGATGGCAGCAGCCCCAACACTTTGACTCCTGGAACCGATGGCAAGTTCGACTCCCCGCCTCCCAACTCGCCACTAGCAACCGGCAGCCACACCGCTGCCATTACAGCAACAGATACCGCCGGCAACCAAATATCTCAAACTGCCAACTTCTCCGTCGCCAGCAACTTCACCGTCACCCCCAATGGCAGTACGGGCTGGGCAGCAACATCAACAAACACCGTACTTTTGGCCGAACGCAACAGCAAACTCGTCCAAGCCGTAGTTCCCGTGCAATTAGGGCAAGCCAAAGGCAGCCGCACCCTGCGGTTCCAACTCAAAGCCGACTTCGACAAAACAGATACAGCATCGGCAATTGAAGACTTGTTCCAAATTTACCTAGTTTCCCCAAACAATCCCAGCCAAACCCTACTGGATGGAGGAAGCCCCGGAACACCGCTATTTTCCCTAGCCGGCAGCAAAGCCGAATTCGTACCCGGACGGGTGCGGTACAGCGGCGACATCGTAGAAATCGATTTGACTGGCGTGACGAACAGCAGCAGCGGCAATTTGCTGTTTAAGTTAATTGACAGCGACACTGATACTGGCAGTAGTGTAGAAGTCAAGAACCTTACCAATACCGTCGATGAAGAAGGTACTACCAGTCCGGTTTTTGTTGCAGCGCAGAACAAAGCCACCAGCGGTGGCAGCCTCGATACCAGCAACCTGACAGCAGCCTCCGATTTAAAAGTAAACTTCTCTCAGGTACAGTTCGACCCCGCCACGGGCAGCTACAAAGCATCTGTACGGGTACAAAATAACGGCAACCCAGTCAGCCGCAGCGTCGCAGTAGTTTTCCCGAATTTGCCAGCCGGAGTAACCCTGCAAAATCCCAGCGGCACTGACAGCAGCGGCAAACCCTACATCAATTTACGCCGTGCAATTCCCGCCGGAGGATTGGATGCCGGGGCGATTTCAGACTCCGTAGAAATCACCATCAACAACCCCAACTTCCAGAAATTTTCCCTCACCGCCACCGCCCTTGCCGGTGGGGCAAATCAAGCCCCCAGCTTATCGGCGGTTCAAACCATCAACGTCAAAGTCGGAGAAACTTTCAAACTGCCCCTCACCGGCACCGACTCCGACGGCGACCCCATCAGCTTTGCTGTCAAATCGTCCGCTGCCTTACCCACGGGCAAAATCACCGGCAACGGTACTTTAGAAATTTCTCCCACTCCCGAAGAAATAGGCACTTACAACTTTACGTTGGTTGCCAGCGACGGAGAGTTAGAAACAACTCGATCGGTTACAGTTAATGTCACCCCTTCGACTCCCGGCCGCACCCGCATTTCAGGAGTGATTAAAAACACCAACCAAGAACCCCTAGCAGGTGTTTTGGTAGGACTCGGCGATGCGCGGGAAATAACCGCCGCCGACGGTTCCTTTGAAATTCTGCGGCTGGAATTTCCCGGTTTAGCTGCGGTGGGGCTTCCCGACATAGTGCCGCCAAACACCCTACAAATTTACGGAGACGGCATTACAGGAGAAGACAACTATCCCTACATTGCCGAAAAACTGCCGCTGTTGTTGGGACACGAAGTTTACTCCAACGTTAATAATGTTATCACCCGTCCGATTTACCTGCCGCCGATCGACACCGCCAACGGCAAAACCATCAACCCAGCAGCCGACACCACAGTAACCACAGCAGCCATACCCAAAGCATCAGTATTCGTCAAAGCAGGTACCATCAAAGACACCGAAGGCAACCCCTACACCGAAAACCTCAGCATCACCGAAGTTCCCACCGAATTAACTCCCGCCGCCCTGCCGCCCAATTTACACACCGATTTGGTAGTTACCATCCAGCCCGGGGATATGGTGTTTACTACTCCGGCACCACTCTCCTTGCCCAACCGCGCCGGATACGCACCTGCTACCACAATGGACTTGTGGTCGATTAACCCCACCACAGGCTTCTTCGACAACGTAGGTACCGGCAAAGTCAGCGCCGACGGCACCGCCATCGAAACGGTTTCAGGAGGCATCCGCAACAGCAGTTGGCACTTCTTCGCCCCGCCTGCGCCTGCGCCAAAAAATCCGGGTCAAGACCCCCGCAACCCCAAAGACAAATGCAACGAATGCAAAGCCAAAGGAGGCTTAACCTCTGAAGTAGAAATGCACTCCGGGGCAGTAATCGAAACTCACAACCTCGTACCCTATCAATCGATGGGAGAAAGCCACAGTTTAACCCTAACCTACGATTCTCTCAGGGCAGACCCCAGACCGATCGTCCACTTCGGCTACAATAACGCGCCCGCCGATACAGCCCAAAAATTAGTCGCTAAACTCACCGTAGACGCAGGAAAATTTCAGTATCAAATACCCGGATATTCCGGCAACCAATACGGTTTAACGGGAGGCGAACACTTCTGGTCAATGCCCTCGAATGGAGGTTCAATTGACGCCGCGTTGCAAGTCGATATGAGTGCCTTGCCTTCCGGTCAGTACGACTATACTATTAACAGCGGCATCCGCCGATTTACAGGCAGTATATTTGCCGGTTCATCAACCGATACGAAGGATAAGTTGATTTCAGTCAATACAATCAACAGTCCTTTCGGCAGCGGTTGGGGGATTGCTGGATGGCAAGAATTAGTAGAAAACTCCGACTCTTCATTATTGCTGATTGACGGAGACGGCAGCGAATTAGTATTCGACAAATCCCCAGCAGCAGGGTCCGGGTACGTATCTCCTCCCGGGGATTTCTCCAAATTCGAGAAACTGGCAGACGGCACATTTAGCCGCACGTTAAATGACAAAACTGTTTACAGTTTCAATACTGGCAAACGCCTGGTTTCAGTCAAAGAAGCTAACGGCAACGAGACCAAATATATTTACAATTCATCAGGTGAGTTGTCCCAAATCATCGACGTAGCAGGGTTGATTACCAAGTTGACCTATGCCAACGGCAAAGTAAGTCAAATAGAAGACCCAGCCGGACGGTTGACAAAGTTAGAATATGACGCTGCGGGCAACCTACAAAAGATTGTTGACCCGGATACCAAAGCGCGGACGTTTAGCTACGACGCGCAGCGTCACATCACAAAAGAGATAGACAAACGGGGATTTTCCGAACAAACATTATACGACTTTGCGGGTAGGGCAACAGGGGGAATTCGCTCCGACGGTTCGCAGTTGCAGGTGGCACCGGTACAGGTGCAAGGACTTTATCGGGAACAGGATACAACTAATCCTTTGAATGCGCCTGTAGCTAAGCCTTTAGGTGCGGTAGAAGCGAGTTATGCTGATGGTAGCGGTGGGGTAGTTACTCAGATTCTCGACCAAACTGGGCAAGTTGTTTCGGCAAAAGATGCAGGGGGAAATAAGCCTGCTTTTGAGCGAAATCAGAATTTGTTGGTGACGAAAAGAACTGACGCGCGGGGAAATACTACTTCTTACGAGTACGATGCTAAGGGTAATGTCAAAAGCATTTCTGATTCCCTTTCTGGAACACCTCAAACACCCCCAATTAACAACGGTCAGTTGTTTACTGCTAAGACTTACTATCAAGCATATTATGGTGCAGCACTAACAATCAAAGATGTCAATGATGATGCAATTCCCGATATTATTATTGCCAATTATAATAGTAATGTATCAGTAATACCTGGAAATGGCGACGGTACTTTTGCTACCCAAAAAGATTACCCAGTGGCAAACCAGTCACAATCTGTAGCTGTAGGTGATGTAAATGGCGACGGCAAAAACGATATCGTTACTGCCAGTCCTTATGATGGTGGGAATACGAGTCCCTACACCGGTAGAGTATCAGTATTATTAGGCGATGGCAGTGGTAATTTCGGTACTCAAACCAATTATACAGTAGGTTATGGAGCCGTATCTGTAGCCGTGGGAGATATCAATAAGGATGGTAAAAATGATATCGTCACGGCAAATTCTTATAGCAGCAACAATATATCAGTGCTTTTGAGTAACAGCAGCGGCTCTTTTTCCCGAACCGATATACCGCTAAATTCTGCAAATTCTGGGCCGGAAGCTATAATTTTGAACGATTTAGATAAGGATGGCAACTTAGATATTATTACTATAAGTCGCTAGGGGACTAATTCCAATGGCAGTGTGTCAGTATTATTGGGTAATAGTAATGGCACTTTTGCTGCTCAAACTAATTATGCAGTAGGTTATGGGGCGAAGAGTGTAGCTGTAGGAGATATCAATAAAGATGGCAGAAATGATATCGTTACGGCTAGTTCAGGCAGCGGAAACGGCTCTGTTGCATCTGTATTATTGGGTAATAGCAATCGTTCTTTCGCTGCGGCGACTGATTACCCACTTAGGTCTAATATTTATCCTGAATCCATAGCTATAGGGGACTTGGATTTAGATGGCGATTTAGATGTAGTTGTTTCTGGCAGCGGTTACGGTTCAGAAAGTATCATGTTAAATAATGGCAGTGGTATGCTATCAAGTCCCACTGATAATCGCTCTTGGTACTCCGACTACCAGCCATCTGTCGCATTAGAAGACCTTGACTTAGATGGCGACTTGGATATGGTCTTGGGTAATTATAACGTTTCTGTCAGTCTCAATAATACAGTGAGAAACGAACAGGGAGGCGGTACTGGCAAGCGCAGTTATACTTACGACCCAGTGTTCAATCAAGTAACAAGTGAAACTGACGAATTAGGTCGCCAAACTCTTTACGAAATTGACCCGATTACTGGGAATCGCAGAAAGATGACGCAAGTAGTAGGCGCTGTTGGCGGCACTGATGATGTGGTTACTAGCTATACCTACACCAACAAGAATCTAATTGACACTGAAACTGACCCCAACGGACGGGTGACAGATTACGATTATAACGCTCAAGACCAGTTAATTAAAATCACTGTTGCTAAGGGAACTGTGGATGAAGCTGTGCAGCAGTTCGAGTACGATGCTGCGGGCAATCAGTCGGCGGTAATTGATGAAAATAACATCCGCACTGAGTCCGAGTACGATGCGATGAATCTCTTGAAAAAGACTACTTTTGCGAAGGGAACAACAGATGAGGCATCACAAAGTTTTGAGTATGATGGTGATGGGAATCAGACGGCGGTTATTGATGAGAAAGGGAACCGAACTGAGTCTCAGTATGATGTGATGAATCATCTCGTAAAACAGATTGCACCCGACCCGGATGGCAGCGGGCCGCTGAGTTCTCCGGTGACGAGTTACGGTTACGATAAGAATGGGAATCAGGTGTGGATGCTTGACCCGTTGGGTAGGAGGACTGAGTATCGGTATGACAGTCGGAATCGGTTGGTTGAGACGGTGAATCCTGACGGTACTGTGGAGAAGATGCGGTATGATGCGGATAATAATCAGACTGCGAGTTTAGATGCCAAAGGGAATCGGACAAATAAGGTTTACGACGCGCGGGGTCGGTTAATTCGGGAGGTTGACCCTACCGATAAAGTTACTCGTTTTGAGTATGATGCCGCCAATCAATTAAAGGCTCAAGTTGATGCGAATAATAATCGGACTGAGTACAAGTATGATGAGTTGGGAAGACGAAATACTGTAATTGAGGGAGCAACATCGACTGTTGCCAGCACGAGCAAGACTGAGTACGATAAGGTTGGCAACGTTACTGCTGAAATTGATGGGAATAATAACAAGACTCAGTATGTTTACGATGCCAGGAATCGTCAAACCAAAATCACCGATGCCTTAAACGGAGTTACCAACTTTGAATATACTCCCACTGGCAATCTCAAAGCAGTTACCGACCCGCTACTCCGCAAAACATCCTTTACCTACGACTCTTTAAACCGCCAAAAAACCGTCACCGACCCCAAACTCAATACTACTACCTACACCTACGACAAAGCAGGCAATAAAACCAAAGTTACCGATGCTCTCAATCACTCCATCGAATACACCTACGACGGTCTAAATCGCCAAACTGGCACCACTGACGCTCTCAATCACACCACAAAATCTACCTACGACGCCAACAGCAACCTCCTCACATTCACTAACGAATTGGCAGAACAAACCAAATATACTTACGATAAAAAAGACCGAACTACTTCGGTTGTAGACCCCGTAGGTAACACAGTTTCTACAGAATACGATGCTAACGGCAATGTTAGTGCTGTCACTGAGGGTTTGGGCAATACCACTCGCTACGGTTACGATGCTTTAAACCGTCAAACTACAGCTACTGATGCTCTCAATAAAACCACGACTACCGCTTACGATAATGTCGGCAACATTGCTTCAGTTACTGACCCCTTAAATAACAAAACGAGTTTCAGCTACGATGAATTAAATCGCCGTAAAACTGAGACTAATCTACCTCTGAACAGAACTCGCAGCTACACTTACGACCCCGTAGGTAATTTGCTAACTGCCAAAGATGGCAATAACCGCACTCGCAAGTTTGTTTACGACCAACTTAACCGTCCCAAAGAGGAACAATGGCTGAATTCAGCTAACACTCCGATTCGCACGATTAGCAATACTTACGATGCAGCAGGTCAACTTAAAAATATTAACGACCCGGATGCAAGTTATGCTTTGACTTACGATTTGGCTGGGAATTTGGAGACGGTTGATAATTTAGGAACTCCAAATGTGCCAAATGTCTTGTTGAAGTACGCATACAATAATGTTAATAATCCGATTTCTGTGACCGATACAGTTAACGGTCAGTTGCGGGGAACTAAGTCTTTTACTTATGATGATGCGAATCGGGTGACTCGAATTACTCAAAGCGGAAATGGAGTCAGTTCCAAGCGGGTGGATATGGGTTACGATGCTGCGGGTCAAGTTAAGGATATGAATCGTTACAGCGATTTGTCAGGGACTGGTTTGGTGGCAAAAAGTGAGTATTTTTATGACCGTGGTGGTCGTTTAACTCAGTTGAGTCACGGTAAGGGGAATACAATCTTAGCTAATTATGCTTGGACTTACGATTTTGCCAATCGGGTGACTGGATTGACTTCGCCGTCGGGCAACATTAGTTACAGTTACGATAAGCGAGACCAGTTGACTGGGGCAGATTACAGTTCTGGGAGTGATGAGAGTTACAGTTATGATGATAATGGGACTCGGAATAGTTCTGGTTATCAGACTGGAAGTAACAATCAGTTGCAGTCTGATGGTGTTTATAATTATCAGTACGATGGTGAGGGTAATCTCACGAAGCGGACTGATATTGTGACGGGTGAGGTGACTGAGTACAGTTGGGATTATCGCAATCGTTTAACTCAGGTTGTTGGTAAGAATGGTGGCGGTTCTGTAATTAAGTCGGCTAAGTATAGTTATGATGGTTTGAATCGCCGCATTGTTAAGGAGGTTGATGCGGATGGTGCTGGTAGTGCGGTGTCTCAATTCGATCGTTTGGTTTACGACGGACAGCAGATTGCTTTGACGTTTGATGGGAGTGGAAATCAAACGCATCGTTATTTGTATGGGGTGCAAACCGACGAAATTTTAGCGGATGAAAGTGCTGGCGGTAGCGTGTTGTGGCCGCTGACTGATAATTTGGGAACTGTGCGGGATTTGGTTGATGCTAGTGGGGCGATTCAGAATCGGATTGGTTACGATAGTTTTGGGAAGGTGAGGAGTCAAACTAATTCGAGTGTGGGTTTCCGTTTTGGTTTTACGGGCCGGGAGTTGGATTCTGAGACGGGGAATTATTATTATAATTCGAGGTATTATGACCCGCAGGTGGGGAGGTTTATTAGTGAGGATACGATCGGATTTGGGGGTGGGGATGCTAATTTGTATCGGTATGTGGGGAATAGTCCTACGAATTATACAGACCCGTCGGGACAGTTGATACCTACAGCGATACCTGTGGCTGCACCGCCTGTGGCTGCGCCACCTGCGGGAGGTTTGATTCCGTTTTTGAGAGGTTTGGGTGGTGCAGGTATATTACTTGCGCCTCCTGGTGGTGGTGGGTTGCTTAATCCTCTTCCTGCTGGTCAGGACGATCGACTGTTTCAGGAGAGGCTGCGCAGGGGGTTGATTCGGCCTCAGGGACAAACTCAGCCTAATCCTGTGCTTAATCCTAGGCCCACACGACCCGATGAGACAGCCCCTGCGCCAGCCCCTGCGTCAGCACCAAAGTCAGCCTCTCCAACTAGAACACCCAAAAAGAAAGGTAGCAATTGTCCAACCTGTGACGATCCCCCATTCAGCTCATATGATAAGTGTAGTGATTTGGTGACAAATGATTTGCCTTTTGGAGGGTATAAAGATACAACTATTAACTCTGCTGTTCAAGCTATGCAGAACTTTAGAGGAAAGCATCCTCTGATCAAAGATTATAGAGAGCTTGAGCGTCAAGAGGGAAAAGGCGACCCAGCGGATAAGTTTAAATGTAAAAATCCTACAGGTTCTAATCATTACAACGTTTACATCAAAGACCTTCTCCCAAAGAAAAGTGCTGGCTCTATAGCTGAATGTAAATGTTGTAAAGAAGGAAATCCTCCCGACTTAGTAAACCGATTTGCTATTCTGAACATTAAAGATAAAGCAGGTAATAAATATTACAATCGAGGGTTCTAATGAACAAATTAGAGTATTGGTTCCTAGATACTGCTGTTACAGAAGTGATTGGTTTCAGTTGGATTGTTCCTGATGAGCAATACGGATACCTGGCCATCAATCGCGCACCCCTCAATCTCACCGTAGCCGAAATTACTGATGTATTAAACGGTCTCTTTCAAAAAGGAGACTTGCTAGCAATTACTCCATCAGATTTGGATGAGTACGGCGTTAATAGAGGTTTTATCCCTTCAAAATCTGAAATTGACTTGGCTATTCACCAAAAAATAAATCTCTTCTACTTTTTGACAAGTCAAGGAGGGAACAAATGGGAATCTGTCTCTCATCCTAATTGGAATTTGTATTGGACAGGATATAATGGTTTCCTTGGCTGCGCTGACCGTAAATTATTAGAAGCATATTTAGCCTTATACCATTTAATAGATCATGGAAATACCCGTGCCTATATTATCCCTGACACTGAATCATGGGAAATATTGACTCCTTGGCAAGCTACTTATTGGAAAACACTTCCTATTGGTTACGAAGTTCGGTATGAAAGTAGAAGCGTTGAATTTGATGAATCTGCTAAGCGCGATCCTAAGTTAATTGAACAAGAAAAACAAGCAAATAACTGGTATTCTAGCACTAGAATATGGTATACAAACTACTTTAAGCAGTGTGAAGCAGAACTTAACTATTCCACAGCATTAGCAAAAAGTCCGAATCTCAAAATCGAATACTTGATGCTTAAGTTTGTAATATGCAAATGGGAGGCACTAATCAGTTTTGCACACTCAGAGCATCTATCTCAGGCTGAAGTAGTTCTTGCAGCGGATTCTTTGTTTCAGAGAGGGGACATTAAAGCAATGGTGCTTACCGATGAATACGACACCGAACCAGCTTCAGATGTTGTCTTAACCAGGGCAGGAATTCAAGACCACTTAATTGGAAGACTGGTAGCAAGCTACTATTTAACTCCTCAAGGTGGTGCTAGATGGGAAGCAATGGCTCATCCTGATTGGAATAAGTTTTTTATTGTGAATTTTCGTGGGGCGTTCCCTTATTATGAATATGGAATTCTCAGTACCCAGAGAGAAATTATAGAGCAATTGTTGAGTTTAGACCACTTGATTTTTAAGGAGCGACACATCCCAGGAACCGAAAAATGGAATGTCCTCAAACCCTGGGAAGCAACTTATTGGAAGACTTTACCGGAAGGCTATCACGTTAGTTGTGAATTTCAGCACAATGATTCGTACCTAGATTACCAAAAAGAAGGAGCCAGCCCTGAGTTAATTGAGGAATACCAGCAAGCACGGCAATGGTACGAAAATATGGAGAAATGGTATACAGACCCTTCCTTTGACTAGACTTAACTGTTTTATTTAATGGGTGAATTTGAGAGAAACGAAAATATACAACAAATTGCAGGCCATGAAAACTTTTGACTGGG
This sequence comes from Microcoleus sp. ARI1-B5, assembly GCF_036705795.1. Lineage (NCBI taxonomy): Bacteria > Bacillati > Cyanobacteriota > Cyanophyceae > Oscillatoriales > Microcoleaceae > Microcoleus > Microcoleus sp. ARI1-B5. Next base: position 173,927 of record NZ_JAUBVK010000005.1, on the reverse strand, counting down.
AAAGCCAGATTCGAGAATGGAGTTGCAAACGGATAGAATGCCTCACTGAGTCAGAAAAAGAAGAGTTACCTCCAGAAATTATTGAATCAGGCTATTTAGGCTATCCAGGGGCGACTGAAGAGCAAATTATTGCGGCTGAAGCTCGTTTGGGCGTGACTTTCCCGCCTTCTTACCGACAGTTTCTCACAAATTCTAATGGATTACATTCTCCATCCAACAATGGCTTTTACTTTGAATTTTATCCAACTGAAGAGGTAGACTGGTATGTTCTGACCGCGCCGGAGTTTGTAGATGAAATCATAGAAATCTTTCCTGAACCAGTAACAGACGAAGAATATTTTGTTTATGCCAGTGAGATTCAATACGATTTGAAATTTCGTCCAGAATATCTACAAACAGCGTTACAGATTAGTTGTGAAGACAACGGTGTGGTCTTTTTACTCAATCCTCGAATTATTTTACAATCCGGCGAATGGGAAGCTTGGTGTTGTAATTTTTCAACGGCTTTCGGTATCTTTCGATATCGTTCATTTGCAGAAATGATGGAGCAATTAATATTCAGCACTTTAGAATTTCCTATCTAGACACATCTATGTTTAATTTGATGCTATTTATTTCAAAAAATTGGTAACTAAAAGACAGCAATTTTCATCCTGGCAGTCTTGTAAAATTTTTGTAATAACACCCATAGCCTGGGAATTACCGACACCAATTTCTCCTAATATTTTAACTATGTCCCAATAACAATCCCTATTTTTCAAAGTGGGTAACACTGCAACGATAGCCTCAACTTTACATTCATTACTAATACCTAATACCTTCATACTTTCTGTTGCAAAGTACCGTAAATTGAAGTCGTCATAAGTTCGCAGTAAATAAATCAAAGCATTAATAACCTGTAAATTAGTAACGGTCATTTCTCCAAAAGCTTCAGCTACAGCACGACATTCTTCTAAATCCTGACTCGTGCAAGCTAAATCAATTAAAGCATTCAGAACATCCGGGCGATCGCCACCAATTCTACTTAAGCCTCGAATAACAGCCGCACAGTCCCAAATCTGCTTGTTTGGCAGCATTTCCATTAAAGTGGCGATCGCATCAGGATTGCCAACAGCAATTTTCTCTAAGCTGGAGATAGCTGGTATCAGTAGTATTGCTTCATCTTGACTTCTATGCAGCAGCTTAATGAGTGCGTTAATTGCACCTGCATTGCCGACATCAACATAGCCTAAACTCTCAGCAACAACCTGACACAAATGTTTATTCTGGCTGTATTCTGCCAGCTTAATTATAGTATTAGCATCAAGTTTAGCGAGAGTTATGGCAATTGAGTAATCACTGCGATGGTCGTCGAACTTTCCCGACTCCAACATTGCCGTTAATTTATGAACTGCTTCGGTATTGCCGGTGGCAATTCGTTCCAAAACATTAAGGGCTACACTCCTAGTTTCATGACTTTTTGCGGTTTGTACAACATGAAGTAGAGCATTAATAGTATCTTGGCTTCTATCTTCGGTGCGCCCTAAACTAACAATAGATATGCGGCGAGTATAATCATCACAACTGCGGTATATTGCATCAATTAAAGCTTTAACTGCATCATTCTCGCCTTTACCAATTCGACCCAAAGTCCAAGCAACTGCTTCGCGAGTAATTTCGTCTGAGGTGCTTTTCTCTAAATTACCTAGAGTAGTAATTGCTTGTCGGTTCCCAACAGCAATTTTTACCAAGCTTTGAGCAATTATCCTGCGAGTAGGTACGCGAACAATACTGAGTTGTTCGATTAAAGTTTGGATTGCCTCATTATTGCCAGTACCAATTTCACCCAAACTTTGAATTCCTACCCAACGAGTTGGTTCGTCAGGCGTAGTGCGGACTAGGTGAATTAAGGTATTAATAGCATCCGAATTGCCCGCACCGATCGCCCCTAAAAGTTTAGCAGTTTGTTTGAGAACTGTGCTATCCTCAGTGGCGCGCAACTGCTGAACTAAAAACGGAATATTTTGTGGTTCTTGAATATTGTTTGTGAGAGAGGTGTTATCAGCCATAATGTCATCTGCTAGGGAATTTCAATACGAGTAAGGCGATCGCACTTCCTTTAATTATACCAGTCCCAGTTTTTTTCGCACTGGATCGCACAATCAATTTCTCTCAACAAGTGCTAACATTTATTTAACCCTAAAATCTGCCTTAAAACTTCCGCATCAAAATATCAAAACATTTTACCTCTAGTTCGATCGCCCGACGGCTTGGAAATCCCCAATGACCTCCCCAATCTCCATAATTACCACCACCTACAACCGAGAACAATACCTCAGCGCCGCCATAGAAAGCGTTCTCGCCCAAACCTACCCCAACTTTGAACTGATAATTTGGGACGATGGCTCGATCGACCAAAGCCTCACCATCGCCCGCAAATACGCACAGCAAGACACGCGAATTCAAGTAATCGCCGCCCCCCACCAAGGCCGAGGTATCGCCCTCAAAAACGCTCACAAAGCCTGCAAAGGAACATATATCGGCTGGCTCGACAGCGACGACTTGCTCGCACCCACCGCCCTCGAAGAAACCGCAGCCGTATTGGACGCACGGCCAGAAATTGGCGCAGTCTACACCGACTATTTAATGATTAATGAAAAAAACCAAGTAAAAGGACTGGGACACCGCAGCCAAATACCCTACTCTCCAGACAGACTGTTAGTAGATTTTATGACCTTTCACTTCCGCCTATTTCGCTATCAATTGTACGATAGGATAGGTGGCATCAATTCCGAATACAACCGTGCGGAAGATTACGATTTCTGTTTGCGACTTTCAGAAATTACCCAATTCTATCACCTCAACAAACCCCTTTACTATTACCGCAAACATTCCCAGCATACAGTCGAACAGCAACTCGCTCAAATTGTTGAATCTCAGTCAGCTATTGCACAAGCAATTCACAGGCGCGGATTGAGTGATAGATTTGAGTTAGAAGTAGATATCGTCAGTCGGTTTTTTCTGTATAAACGCCAGCAGAAAATAGTTGATAGTTGATAGTTGATAGCATACAGGTTGGTAGTTTACTGTTTCATTTTTATCTAATTGGTAATTTTTCCCTCTCCGGTTGGCTGATGTTCGCTGAAAAAGATGTGGATTTAAACATCGCCATAAAAAAACTTTGGGATGTCGGAGGCGGGGCTAATCTAACAACCCTATTTTTTGGTAAAATATTAACTTTGCTAAGACAAGCTGAAAAATCCCTGCCTGTACCTGTAAAGAGATTTAACCCGCAGTCGGACATTCAACCCGCAGTCCAACAGTCCGGCAGGGGTTTAAACCCCTGCCTCATAGCGAAAGTCGTCTGAAGACGACTGTTAATTACGAGAGAAATTCTGATGTATTTTAGTCCTCTTTTAGAGGACTTTAGCTATGAGACAGGGGTTTTCAACCCCTGTCGGACTCCTGGAACGAGCGACCAACTCTCAAAACGCTCGATCGCATATCAAAATGATATACCGAACCTCGGAACGAGCGACCAACTCTCAAAACAAGCGATCGCATATCAAAATGATATACCGAACCTCGGAACGAGCGACCAACTCTCAAAACGAGCGATCGCATATCAAAATGATATACCGAACCTCGGAACGAGCGACCAACTCTCAAAACGAGCGATCGAATATCAAAACAATCTAGACAACTTCCTTAACCCCTCGCTAACTCTCAACTCTCAACTCTCAACTATTACACATGACTCCCATCTCCATTGTCATGACTGTCTACAACCGAGAACGCTACCTCAAAGCTGCCATAGAAAGCGTTCTCGCCCAAACTTATCCCAACTTTGAACTCATAATTTGGGACGACGGTTCCACAGACAACTCTCTCAACATAGCCCGCAGCTACGCCAAACACGACTCCAGAATCAAGGCCCTCGCCGCCGAACACCGAGGAGTCAGCTATTCCCTGATGGCCGCGATTAGAGAAACCGCATTTCCCTACTTCGGCTGCGTGGATAGCGACGATTTGCTTGCGCCGAAAGCACTAGCAGAAACAGTTCCTATTTTAGATGCAAATCCTCAAGTTGGAGTTGTTTACACTAACTATTTAACCATCGACGAAAATGACTGCGTTGGCGGCGAAGGTGAACTCTGCAAAATCCCCTATTCGCCAGAGCAACTGTTAGTATATCCGATCGTTTTTCACTTCCGGCTCATCCGCCGTTCGGCTTACAATAGTTGTGGCGGTGTTGACCCCAAATTTGCCAGTGCTTTTGATTACGAATTGTGCCTGCGACTGAGTGAAGTTTCAGAAATTAGAAAACTCAACAAACCGCTTTACTATTATCGCATCCACCAGCAGAATTTTTCTCGCCAGCATCGGGCAGAGCAGATATTATTGTGCCGCACCGCTGTCGAACAGGCGCTCGTGCGTCGCAAACTTGATGATAAATTGGAGTTGGGAGTGGAACTTGTCGGTCAATTTCGCTTGCGTCCAAAGCAGGTCGATCGCAAAATAGATAATATCACATTTTCGGGCGATCGCACAAATCGACACAGCAACCCATCAACCGCATCAAGTCCGATTTTTATCCTCGGGGCCGAACGTTCTGGGACAACCCTCCTGCGCTTAATGCTAACAGCGCATCCAGCTATCTGCATTCCCCCTGAAAGTCTTTTCTTTGTTGCCCTAGAGTCTAAATACGGCGCTGTCAGCGACTTGCTGCCTCAAATCGAAGATTTTTTAAATGACCTTTACAATAACGATTTTCACAGGTTTGGGGAGTGGAATGTCGATCGACAGCTTTTATTAAATAACTTGACAAACAACCAGCAGTTGAGTTACCAGAGAGCTGTTTCTACAGTTTATCAAACTTACCGCCAGCAGTTTGACCCGACAGCTTCGATTTGGGGAGATAAGAATCCTTTTCACATTTATCAATTAGGGAAAATCAGGAGATATTTTCCGGGAGTTAAGGTGATTCTGATTGTGCGAGATTTTCGGGCTTGTTACAGTTCGGTAAAAAAGTTAGTGGCAAAAGAGCAGGAAAGGGGGGAAGTGTGGCCGGGGATAAAAACGGTAGCGGGACTGACGCACCAGTGGAATCAAGTTGTTAAAATTATTGACAAATACCATCAAAAATGGGAGCAGTTTTATTTGGTTTCTTACGAAGATTTGGTGAGGGAGCCGTCAGCACAGTTGGCTGAAATTTGCAAGTGGTTGGGGGTGGATTTTCAGGAAGCGATGCTGGATTTTTATCAAAAAAATGCTGCTGAAGGTTTGGTTCCGCCCAGTCAAATAATGTGGCATCCACATACTCTAGAGCCTGTTGGGGTAAAGGGAATTAATGCTTGGCAATATGAGTTGAGTTTTTCTGAGTTGGAAACTATTGAGTTGATGAATTGGAAAAATTTGGAAAAGCTTGGATATAAATGCAGTTCATTATTTTAGCCGGAATCTTGATGAGCGAGCGTTCTCAAATTTAGCGATCGCCCGATCGATCGCCAAAATGCTCTCGGTACAAACAGTAGCAACGATCGCCCGCAGTGCCGATCCTCCCCTGTTCGTTCTAAAATCAAAAATCTACAAGTCAGTCGAGCCCAAATTGCGCTACACTCAGCTTGGCCCAAAACCGCCATCAATCTAAAATCTAAAATCTAAAATCTAAAATCAAGATGACTGTCCAACTAAGCGACATTGAAACTCAACTAGAAACCCTCGGCCAAGAGTCCAAAAGTGCGATCGCAACTGCCAATACCCTCGAACAACTCGAACAGTTGCGCGTCGGCTACCTCGGCAAAAAAGGCCAACTCTCTCAAATTTTAGGCATGATGGGCAAACTGCCGCCAGACCAGCGGCCAAAAGTAGGCGCGATCGCCAATACTGTAAAAGAAGCCCTGCAAGCCGACTTAGAAGACAAGCGCGCCGCCCTCCAAACCGCCCAAATTAAAGCCAAATTAGCCTCAGAAACCCTCGATGTCACCATGCCGGGGATTTTTCGCCCCCAAGGCCGCGTTCACCCCTTAAACGCCGTCATAGACCGCGCTCTCGATATCTTTGTCGGGCTCGGCTACACCGTCGCCAACGGCCCGGAAATGGAAACAGATTATTACAACTTCGAGGCGCTCAACACTCCGCCCGATCACCCGGCGCGGGATATGCAAGATACATTTTACCTGCCCGGTGGCGACTTGCTGCGGACTCAGACATCATCGGTGCAAATTCGCTACATGGAACAGCACAAACCGCCGATTCGGATTGTCTCACCCGGCCGCGTTTACCGCCGCGATACTGTCGATGCTACTCACGCGGCAGTCTTCCACCAAATTGAACTTTTAGCAATTGATGAAGGGCTGACATTTACTGACTTGAAAGGCACGATTAAAGAGTTTTTGCGGCAAATGTTCGGGCAAGATTTGCCGATCCGTTTCCGCACGAGCTATTTTCCGTTTACAGAACCTTCTGCTGAAGTTGATTTGCAGTGGAACGGCAAATGGCTGGAAGTTTTGGGCTGCGGTACGGTCGATCCGAACGTTCTTAAAGGAGTCGGTTTAGATCCAGAAAAGTATACTGGATTTGCGGCCGGTTTTGGTGTGGAGCGGTTCGCAATGGTACTTTATGAAATTGACGATATTCGCCGGGTTTATGCTAGCGATTTGCGCTTTTTGCGACAATTTTAAAGAAGGGCTTGGGGTCGGTTTCACGCTCTGTCTAGAGGTTTTGGTTAATGTCGATCGATGTTTTGAGTTTCGATCGAGCAGACAAGGGCAAAAAAACCTAATATCCTGTCCGAAGAGATCGAGCGTGCTAATCTTGGTTTGATCGTTCGGACTTTAGTCCTCGGGAAAAGAACGACTAAAGTCCGAACGATCAAACCTGTAAAAAAATTAGTTTGATCGTTCGGACTTTAGTCCTCGGGAAAAGAACGACTAAAGTCCGAACGATCAAACCTACTTGGTATGATTTATTTTCTACTTGCTAAAAGCACCCTTGATGCTGTCAACAGTCCGCTCGACGGCATTCTTTGTGTTATCTACTGCTTTCTGAGTGCGAGCTGAATCTTCCTCTGCTCTTTTCTCGATTGTAGCGGCATCTTTCTTGGCTTTGCGCTCGACTACACTACCATCTTCTGATGCTCGATCGACTTTAGCAGCGTTTGTCTTGGCTGTTTCCTTAACCTTCTCTTCTGTATCTCGGATGAAGTTCTTGGCTCGTCCAGCATCTTTGCTAGCTTTTTCTTGAACCCCATCGCCCATATCTGCTGCTGCGATCGAGTTTACAGCAGGAGAGGCCATCGCTGCGGTGTTCGAGAAAAATGCACCAGACCAAACGAAGACCATCGCTGACAAGCAAAGAACAGTTGCAGCCATCCAGCGCCCGACAGTCGAAAGCCGTTTGGTAAAATAATTCAGTTTCATAGAATACCAAATGAGATATGACATTCTATTTTTACTCGATTTGCGCGATCGGCTGAACCATTCTCTAGATAGAGGTTATCCAGCGACGAGCGGTAAAAAAAAATCCGTCTTTTGATAGATTGAAACAAAAAACGTCAGTCGATTTTAGATTTTAGATTTTAGATTTTAGATTTGAATCCACAGTCGCGTTGAGGGGGCTTTAACTTTTGTGAATTGTCACTGTAAAATTTACGGGAGCAAGCCGATTTTTCAATAGAGTACGAGGTTGAGAAAAAAGCAAAACTCTGGTATTTTCCAAGTTGAGGTTGATGTCGGGAGCGCTTGCATTCAAGAGAATATGTTGAAACTATAATTTTAAGTTATGTCGATCGACTGTCACGCATTTCAACTGTTGACTGTTGACTGTTGACTCTCCCACCCTCCCCCGCTCTACCATAACGAGCAATTTACAGGCGTAGGAGCTTAATTTTTCCTCGCTTAAATCTCACGAAGCATTAAGTTATATAAATAATACTTGACGCACAGGCAATATCGTGTAATAAGAGTTTTTCTGGAAGACAAATCGATTTTTTTGCTATATTGACCTGCAATAAAGATAATGGTTTTGATTAGATGAGGAGTTGAACGGATGAAAAATTTGAATTGCTGGAACAAACCCGCTGCATTGCTGGGCGCGATCGCGATCGTAGCCGGAAGTGTGCAGGCGACTGCGATCGGTGTTGCGACCCCACCAACATCCACTACCAGTCAGGATGCTGAAAATATTTCCTTTCAAAATAGCGCCACCTTTCAAATAGCCCAAGCTGAGACCCTTTGCCGCAAAGTCACTCCCAAAGAAGGTTTGACCGTTCGCCAGAACCCAGACCCCAAATCCGCGAGAGTTGGCGGTGTAGCAATGAATACTCAGGTAACGCTGTTCCAAGGCGCTAGTTCTGTTAAAGCCTCCGACGGCCGCCTCTGGATTCAAATTACCGCTCCCGTAAAAGGGTATATAGCTACCGGATATCCCAACAACGAGGCTAATTTAGGTTCCTGCGCAATTAGTCAAGCTCCTTCCCCAAGTCCGGCACCAGCACCTGCACCGGCACCGGCACCGACACCGGCACCAGCACCGACGCCCCGTCCAAGTCCAGCACCAGCACCAGCACCAGCACCAGCACCAGCACCAGCACCAGCACCAGCACCAGCACCAGCACCAGCACCAGCACCAGC